>CAZIHR010000115.1:0-4357 GCA_964538885.1 uncultured Nitrosopumilaceae archaeon | reverse complement strand
GCACGAAATATCTCTTCTTCATTTATGAATAAAATTAGCATGCAAAGTCTACGTGCTATTCTACCCGACTTTTCAGAACTGCGCGCCTGTTTCAAAAGCTCGACATTTAGCATTGCTTATACAGACGTGAACAAATTTTTGACTTTTCCCATTGGTAAAATAATGCGAAGCATGCCGCGCGATATATGACATATGTTGCAGTTATAGTATGATTGACGATGACATTACAAAACTAGATGCAGCTTGTGCTGTTTATGACATGTTATAATCTTGATGACGTGTTCAGCCAGATGTACAGGAATTAATGTACAGGAATTTACAAGCGTCGCTATAATAAAGACGATTTCATTTCTTGGAGAAATAATAAATGATCATAGCACATATAGGCAACATTTTGGTAATGCTAATATGATTCCAGAAGAGGAGATTCAAAAAAATTTAGTTGATATGGGGTATATCTTAGCAAAGCCAAGAGCACTATATCCAAGTTATTACAAATTAACTGATGGAAGCATAATTAGAGCATTAATCAATATCAATTATTTGATTTTGGATCCTCAGGCACCACAAGGATTTGCTGTAAACTCTGCCAACTCTGTAAGCGCGTTTGTACCAAAAGAAAAAAGACATCCTGAGTTATTTCAACAATTCAATTCAGCAGAAATAATGAGAGACCCTGTAGATGATGATGTGGAATTTGAGGTACTGCGTGAAAACTTTAGCGTGTATGATCTCAGTAATGGCATGTTGTTAAGCGTAAAAACCGTTGTAGGTCAAATAACCAAATCCAAACATTATACGCGAGAGGGGGAACCAATCTACAACATTAATACCAACCCAATCATCAAAGCCAAAAAACCCTAAACTGGACAGATTTTTGCCCAACATTGAATTCATTTGTTCCTGTATTCGGACGATTTGACAAAAAACAGATAATAGAAGCGATCCCCAATTACACGCCGTGTCTATACTGACATGTCATTCAACTGAATTTCTAACTAGGCTGTCTTCCACAAAATTATGCCATTGACCAACCCACACAATATCATTAATTGTGTCATATTTTTTGAGTGGATTCCCATATATCTTGCATAATTCGCCACCTCTTGATTCTTCGAATGGCATGCCCCACATAGATTCGTATTTTTGAATGTAATTTGTATTTCTTTTCTGCGGTGAGCTTTTGCCTCTTCTTCTTGAATGGCGTAAGCATCTTGGTATCGAGTACATCTATTATACTTTGAATATCCCCTATCTTCATAGATTGTAACTTGATGTGTTGTAATATCGTTGGTCTGCACATCTAGGAATTGTGGATGTTTCATCTTGTATATATTGACATCATGGATACTATCTGGCATATGTCTTGTGTTATATTACAAGTCCGTGTATATCTATGGTATATTGGACCTTGGCGGTGTGTCGCTTTGCTTTACCAGAATAATGTGACTTTTGCATATCTTTTCGTTTTGGTCTCTGTATATTATACTGAGGCATCTGTGAGTAGTATGTCCTAAAGTAAAATAGTGTTAGTACGAGATCCATGATATTGAGAGAGAATCTATATCCTGCATCGATGGCGCGTCTCCTATTTTTTCTTGAGAGGCGTTTCTTATCTGCTTTTGTATATTTTTTCTATTTTTTCCACTATCATACTACTCGACAGAAATACCCAAGAGGGACGAACAGTGATGGGATTTTTTGCTAATCTTTCGTATACAGACATAAAATATACTTGATATACTAATTGGATCTTTTGAGGTTCGTTAAGGAAATATGGCTAATTAAGAATCGTTTCTTATGTGAGTATGATAGTCCATTACTGAGTTAACAGTTGACTTTGTGAGTAGGGGCCAACATCATACGATCTTATTCGATACAGGTATCTCAGATACCAGAGAAGAGACTACAATAAACAGACGCTGAGGGCCAACAGATCGTATCTGACATTAGATGTCAACAATTATTGCTCTGACCAGTAACAATAAGGAGACGCTGAGGGCCAACAGATCGTATCTGACCACGGCCCCTGCCCTTGGGAGTTGACTGCAGCCACCTTAAGGTCCCATGTCCACGCTTTTCTATTGCCCAAGTCTTCATCTACATACGTGACCGCCCCGAGAGAATACGTGCCTCCAGACCCACGTTGGAATCCAGACACGCCTGTGCCGAGTACATTGTTAAATAGAGTGTAGCCGGTTATCGCTGAGCCGCCGTCATTTGCAGGGGCAGTCCACGAGATCCGGATGACCCCGTGAATATTTGGACCCGATACTGAGAGTCCTGTTGGCGCGCCGGGTAGGGTTGCAGGGGTGGCCGAGACGGTGCCTGTCCAAGGACTATCCCCGGAGACATTGCTTGCCAACACCCTAAAGTCATAGGATTTACCATTGTCGAGGTTGTCCACCTTAAACGATGTATCGCTATCTGCACGGATGGTCCACTCGTTCCACGAGTTTGTTCCAGTTTGCTTGTGCTGTATGAAATACTCAAAGATTGGGCCGCCGTCAGACGGGGCCGTCCATGAAAGCGTCACGCTGAGATTGGATGGCTGGGCATTCAGCCCTGTCGGAGTACCAGGACGATCCGGCGTGACCAAAGCGGTGCCTGACCACGTACCCTGATTCACCTGGTTCCTGGCAGCCACCCGAAAGTCGTAAGATGAATCGGGGCTCAGTCCCGTCACGGTAACCTGTGTGTTCGCTGACTTGGCATCCTTGAATGTGTTCCATGCACCTGAACTCTTCTTATACTGTATGATATAGTCTGAGATTGCAGAGCCACCGTTGCTTGTCGGGGCCGTCCATGAGAGCGTCACGTGCAATGTGGGGGATCCCGCATTGGTGTCTGGAATCGTTGCCGTAATACCTGTCGGCGCTCCCGGAACCCCCGCCGTTGCTGTCACGCGGACAAAAGGTGAGGGGCCGGCTAATGTGAAGCCATACACCCTGAACTCGTAGTACGTGCCATCAGTCAGGCCAGGCACCGTGATGGTGTGGATGTTGGAGATACCATCGTCTAACGACTTCCACTGCGCCCCATCAGAGACCTCCCTGTAGAGGAAGCTGTAGTCACGCATAGGATAGGTGCCAGAGTCATTAGGGGGCGACCAAGATAGTATCACCGATGACTCGCCTGGCGTCGCGGTAAGGTTGGTTACAGGCCCAGGCCGCACAATTTCGTGCATGGCTAAGGTATCGTCCTGCAATCCCCATCCCACCACAAGCAAAACAGTCAGCGCCGTCAAAAGAGGAATGATAAATTTCAATGTATTTAGAGTATCTACGACATTAAAAAAACTTGTCGATTTGCACTGGAGTTGGTGCTTGTGTCGGTGTTACTGGAGCCGATGGCATCTACGACATTAAAAAAACGTAATCTCATATGCGTCGATCAAGGAAATTAGAAGATGAGGCAGACCGAAAGATAAAGATCCCAGTAATATCATATCAGTATATGGAAAATATACATGTTGGATTAGATGTACACAAAAAGACCATCCAGATATGCGTCATTGATATGGATGGCACGGAATTGCTCAATAAGAGCATCCAGAACACCCCCAAAGATATAGAATCTGCTTTTTTAGGATTCCCAAAAGGGACTAGGATGGCAATTGAATCCTCGTCCATATGGAAAGCGCCATTTTTTCAGCTGCGCGACAAGATGGGATTTGATGTAATTCTGTCAAACCCATACGCCAACAGACTCATCGCACAATCTAAAAAGAAGACAGACAAAATAGATGCCAAGATACTGGCAGATCTGTACAGGGGCGGCTATCTGGTAGAATGCCACATTCCCTCCAAGAAAGCCATGGAGAACAGAGATCTTACCAGACACAGACTGACACTCGTGCGACAGAGAACCAGTTTGATGAACAACATACATGGGATGCTGCTACAAAATGCCATCCTGCCAAAAGGTAGATCATTCTCAATTTCATGGATTGCCGAGATCAGAAAGTTGGGTGACTATCGCAGATTCATACCTGACTTTGATTGATGCCACCACATCCAGAATCCGTGCTGCTGATGCCAGGATTCGAGAAGCGGTAAGAAATGATGTGGATGCCCAACTTCTCAAGACCATCCCTGGCGTGGGTGATTACATAGCTCTTGTTGCATCGGCCGCAGTAGATGGGATTGACAGGTTTCCAAGCTCAGACAAGCTGTGTGCATATGCTGGTATTGTCTCATCTGTTCGTGCATCAGCCGATAGTGTGTCGTATGGCCACATCACGCATCATGGAAGTGGCATACTGCGCTGGGCCTTGGTGCAGGGCGTCCGTATTCACACATGGAACTGTCCAAAATCGGACCTCACAGTATTTTACAAGCGACTTGCAAAGAAGAGA
>CAZIHR010000114.1:0-17809 GCA_964538885.1 uncultured Nitrosopumilaceae archaeon | reverse complement strand
CTTTATGATCTCGGTTTTTGCTTCCTTGTAGAGTATCTTGTAGGGTTTTGACGGTTTATTCAATACCGCGTATGTCAGCTTATGGTATTTGGATCAGATGGGACAAAAAAATTCACGTGAATGGTAAAAATCTAGGCACGAGGTTAACACTTACGATCAGTTGAATGACATGTCAGGATAGACACTGCGTGTAATTGGGGGATCGCTTCTAATATTGATTTGAGGCCTGAGCCTCCGCCCTAATGTCTAGGGTTTAGCACATTTCGCTTAACTGATTTAGACAACTCATTTTGTCTTTCTAATGTGTAATGTAATCTTACTGCCTTCTTTTGTAGTTTCTAGCATCTCGTGGCCACTCCTAGCAACCCAGCTAGTAATGTCTTCTTCTGCCGCTGGATCATCAGCCGTTACTACAAGCACTTGGCCTGCCTCCATCTTTTCAATCTCTATCTTGGTTTTGAAGACCGGCTCTGGGCAGAACAATCCTGTGGCATCTAATTTTTTTTGATCAGACTCGGACAATTATCACACCTGCATCTCTATCTTGCTTTATCATATTAAAAGATAGAGATGTAAGAGTTGTAATCTCATATGCCCCGATCAAGGAGATTACTAGGAGTTTTTGTACAAAAAAGGAACAGCTGTCTCATCATAATATATCACGACATTCGTAAATTCACATACGATTCATTTCCGTACATGCCACTCAATATATCCCCCCGCCTGCAATGTATCATAAACAACACAAGCTGCATGTGCCTATCATGGAAATGTCAATTTTAACAGCAGCCCGGATTGCCCCCTTACAGGCAAGAGTATGGTACTCGTATATGATTAAGAGTCATCTCATCGTAATGCACACGACTATGGTTACCATATATTTCCAAGCTACTATGCCTGTTCTAATTACTTCCTATCAGAAATATCACATTTGCCGATGTGCTAACATCCAAATCCGAAAAGAAGATTGGCGTTGATGATTTGAAAGACGTGCTGTCTGCATACATCATCTCCATACCATACAACTGCTGGGGACTAGACATCCACGATTCAGACAGATTTACCGACTTTACCCCAGTTATGTGGTGTCCTAGAGGTGCTAGTGCCTTTTCAGCTTTTACCTTTGCATTCATTACAGCTTTTTCAAGCAAGTCATCACTTGTTTCTATTTGTTTTTGAGCAGATAGAGTAAACGAGACATCATCTACTTTGTTTGCTCCCGCAGATATCGCACCATCAATTATATCTGCCGCCAAATCTAACTGAGCTGTCTTGACAGTCAACGTGTTTGTTACTCTGAATCCAATCAATTCTTGTGTATATCTATCCATGAATGGGTCCTTGACACTTTCATAGACTGGATATATGTTGATTCTCGATGTGCTTAATTCCTCCTCTGTAATTCCTATATTTTGTACGGTATCCACAACTGCCTCCATTGCGGCAGAGTTTGCCTCTAGCGCGTCACGGGCAGTGCTCTCTTGATTCTCCATGCCTAGTGTAATAACTAGCATGTCCGGTTCTACTAGGGCCGTAGCCGTACCAGTAACTGTGATGACTTTTTCTCTTGAGGGAAACGGGGTATATGCCTCTGCCTGTTCTCCTGCTGTTATCAGAACAGCCACAAGCGCAAAAGTCAGAGTTAGACCTACAATTACTACTGGCAGCAACACATTCATACAATTGACTATACAGGTACGGTTATTTATGAAATGCGTGTGCATATTTCTTGACATATAACTATTCTGTAATGTGTGTTTGTTACATTATTTGCAGACAAACCTGTATAATTCTGGTTTTATAGTGTGTGGTAGTTTAGATACTGGAATTTTTTCATACATAAAACCAGGCTGGCAGAATAA
The DNA here is from genome assembly GCA_964538885.1 of uncultured Nitrosopumilaceae archaeon. Lineage (GTDB taxonomy): Archaea > Thermoproteota > Nitrososphaeria > Nitrososphaerales > Nitrosopumilaceae > JAPOPJ01. The sequence continues at coordinate 15,947 of CAZIHR010000114.1, read as the reverse complement.
TTGCTCATTTAAATAAGAAAATTCCTTCTATCTCTTATGAGCCTGCAAGACATTGATCTCAAAGAGGAATATAGATCCGACAGAAACGACATAGTAGTCGAGTTTTTCTTTCCATGTCTTAGTAACTGTATAGAGTATGCTAGATGCGTTGACTATCTGTCACTACACTCAATGACGACAATTGCTCTGGGCTTTGACAACTTTACATCTGGCAAGGCAAACATCAGAATGATCACAGGACATAGATTCGGCACACGAGACTTGGAAATACTGCAAAAGCTCTTCTCCAACAAATCTAACACACTTTTTTCTAGCCCACTAGATAGAAACATCAAACTACAGAAACTACAAGAGTTCGTCATGCGAGGACAACTCGAACTCAAAGTTGCAATACCTAATTCTGAACAGGTGGCAGAATCATTTTCTGAGAGAATTGGAATTTTTCGGGATGCCGAAGGCAACACGGTTGCATTTACAGGCACATCAGGGGAATCATTTTCCACCCAGACACGAGACTTTGAATCAGTGGATGTGTTTACTTCGTGGAACGATCGCTCACGAGTCGAGACCAAGGTGAACGACTTTGAGAATTTATGGATCAACAAAACAAAATATGTCGAGGTATACGATTTTGTTCTAGCACAGCAAAACAACCTGCTTAAATTCTCAACTGGCTGGATCTTTGATGACTAGATTGAAAATGGTTCATCCTGTGTAGTTTTATTCTCGTAAAAGTCCATCTTGTTGATTCTATAGTATATCACCTCACCTCGCCTCTCAATTACTGCAATTATTGGTTCCTTTCCCATCTTGGTTATTTGTTCGATTTTTTTTTGCATAGCTCCCATCTTTTCTTGTCTTCCTTCACTTAGACCAAATATCAGAAATTTTGCCCCCTTTACCCCAAATTGCCCCCTCTCATACACTCTAAAGTCCGACCCGAATCCAAAGCCATCTTTTACCACATAGCCACGGTTTCTCAAATCCCTGTAAATCAAGAATTTTGTAAGAATGTCTGGATCTTCTTTTTGGCACAATCTCATAAATTCATCAAAATTTACGTGCTTTCTTCCCTTCCTAATGTAAAGTCTCTCTTGGTATAACAAGTATAGTGACTCAAACGACTTTAAAACAAATCCGTCATCTTCCTGCTCACCATACCCCTTTAATTCCAACTCGTGGATCATCTTGCTGTCTGCAACGTATGTGTGATTTCTTTGTAGTATTCCTTTTACATTTGGGATCTCTTCTATCATGAAGGAAAAAATCACAAGTTTCCATATAAGCATTGGAATTTTTTGCATCTTCTAACCGTTAAAATATGGGCACTCGAATTGGTGGATATTATGCATGGTGCAAACTATCGTGACGGAACCGGCCAGCCGTTCTGTAGAAAAGAGTTCATCAAGGGAAAACCACAGATCAAGATTGCCAAATTTCAAGGAGGAAAAAGATCGACATACCAGTATTGCGTCCAACTACTCTTAAATGAAAAGATTCAGATCAGGCACATGGCAATAGAATCATGCCGTCTTGCAGCAAACAAGACCTTGGAAAAGACAACCGGTGAATCTGGATACTATTCCCGACTCCGCATATATCCTCACAACCTTCTGCGAGAAAACAAGATGATTGCAACTGCCGGTGCAGACAGGCTCCAAGAGGGAATGCGTCGAGCCTGGGGAAAAGCAACAAGCTTGGGTGCCCGAATAAAACGTGGCCAATGTATAATGGAATTGTATGTAAATGAAGCACATGTAGAGGCGGCCAAAAAAGCACTCAAGGGTGCATGCGTCAAGCTCCCAGGCACTCCATCCATCAGAGTACTGGATTGGGGCAAGCCATCACCATAAAGTCTCAAATCTCTTTGCCCTGATGATACTTAGAAACTCTTTAAATTCGTCATCTGTAGGATTGCGGCCAAGAATGCGTCTTGTTTGATAGTAAAACGAGTTGTATAATCTACCTATAACTATGCCAAGCCCGAATGATTTTGAGCTATCTATAGTGGATAGTGCCTCTAGTATATTGCATATCTCGTCTTTATTTGAGAGAGTCTCTTGTATCTTTTGTTCTATTTTATCTTCTAGTGTCTTGTTCATAGTATCATCTTTGCAGAAATGGTTAAAAACAGTTTAATATTGAAATTCATCTCTTAGAGCCATTGCAGTTATAGTATAGTTTGGTTATTATGCGAGCTTGCCAAGTTCGTGGCCCGGGTTCAAATCCCGGTAACTGCACCATCAATTTATGATGCATCTAAGCCGCCCTTGATTATATCTAGTGCGTCCTCTGCCTTGTCCTTTCTTGGAAGCTGAATCATAAAGATATCATTTTTTCCATAATTTGTTTCAGAGGATGTAAATGCAATCATTGCAGTATCTGCCAAACATTTAAAAAAATCCAAGTGCCTGCTTGCATCAATTAGGATCTTTTCAGATATACCTCCAGTAGAAAACGTCAAGACAATCTCAACAAATACGTGCCCGAGTCCATCCTGCAGTATATTCAAATTTGTATATGCGGCAAGTGGATTTCCAGCAGCATACGCAATGATGCGGCCATGCCTATTTTCATCTAGTATAATACATGGAACATTTTTGCCATCAAAGTCAAACAGTTCCACCTTATCATGTGATATTTCACGTAGACGGTTCAGTTCCTCAGACATCTTTTTCTTTTATCATTGGTACTATCTTGTCACTTAGCTTTACCAGAAATGGTGAAATGAATGCAGTAATTATTGATACAATACCTACTAGTGGGAACAAAAATGCACTGACTGCTCCAATATCGATGCCTGCCTTTACTATAACTATTGAAAACTCGCCGCGCGGGGCAGCCAAGGCACATGCGGAACGAACAGCCTTACTACGTTTCTGCCTGAACAAAAAGTTTCCAAACATATTGCCGCCAAACTTCATACCTGTAGCTACTGCAATTAAGGCAATGGCCACCACGACATATTCTCCTAAGTGTGAAATATCCATCAGGGCACCCACAGAGATGAAGAATATTGCAACAAACATGTCTTTTATCGGACTTGCAAGAAGTTTTGAGACTTCGGACGATTTGGATTCTGCCACCAATACTCCTGCAAGAAACGCCCCGATTGCCACAGAAAGGCCCACCACATTTGCTAGTAGCGCATACCCAAAACAAACTCCCAAGACGCTCAAAAGTAGAATCTCGCGGTTTTCTGCACTAGCAACTCTGTCAATTAAGGGTGGAATCACTCTTGTTCCTACTGTAAATGTACCTGCAATCAGACCCGTTGCAACTAGAATAATTACCACTACAGATTCAATAGATACTGTACCTACTAGTGCCACTGACTGGAGTGTTGAAATCAGTATTACGGCAATTATATCTTCTACAATCAGAATTCCCAACACCATGATGGATGACTCTTTTTTGATCTTGCCCATGTCCTCCAAAATTTTTACTATAATGGCGGTACTCGAAATAGATAATGCTGCAGATATGAACAGTGAATCCATAAAATTCATACCTAGTGCAGTGGCCGCGTAAAACACCACCCCCAACGTGGAAAACAGGCCTATTGTGCCAACTCCTATTGCCACCCTGCCTATGTTTTTTATTTTATGGTATGGAAACTCTATACCAATTACAAAAAGAAGCAATATCACGCCAATCTCTGCAAAGATGTTCAGTGCAGTAATATCTGATAGTATTCCGGGGATCTCCATTGTATTGGGTGCAGAGGTACCTTCTTGGAACACCCATGACCACAACGGGGAAAGTGGGCCTATCAGCATTCCTGCAAACAAATAACCTATGATTAACGGCTGTCTGATCTTAAAGAAGGCAAGTGTAATTACTGCACCAATAATCATGATTACTGCCAAGTCCGTCACGAAACTTGTATGTTGCAAGTCTGGCGTTATCTGATCAATTATGTTGGTCATTGTATTGTTTAAGGAGCTCTGAATTGATGATGAATCCATCTGTAGTGAAAAACCCTGCATGCTTTATTTGAGTCTGATTGTTTAAAAACAATTCCGTGTATTTTATTCAAAAAATTACTAGTTCCTTTGAGACTTGGATACTAGAACATTCCATAATATCTCAATTTTACAGCATGTATAATTTTCAGATTTAATTATACAATTTATACTTGTAAAAACATCTCATAAATTGAAAGCGTGGCTACACAGTTCTATATTGGTAATTTCTTTTATGTAACTTGCCTGTTTTTTTAGCTGCAGAGTGATGAGTAGGTCAACTGAAAATACCATGTGGAGATATGACCTGGGGTATCTGACTGCAATAGATAGTTATTTTGTTATTACCTGCTTTTTATTAGTACTGTACTATACAGTATATTATGTTCCAATGTAGATACTGTGCAGAGGGATTTGCCGAGACGATGGACGGCCTGACAGAAAAAACATTGCATGAATTACTTCATGATACCTCAGTAGTAAATGGATAGACTCTTCTCATCCAATTCCTAACTTTTTTATCACAAGTTCTTTACTTGAAATGTATGGTAGTCAAGACAGCAAAAAAGAAAACAGCAAAGAAAACTGCAAAACGCGATCCGACACCTGCAGCACTTTTCAAGAAAGTCAGTGCAGTGGCAGACTCTACTAAAGCACTTCAAAAAGAGCTCAAAGTAATGTCCAAGATATTTGCAGACAACCAAAAGGTCCTAGTGTCCCTAAAAGATATGATTGATACACTTACAATAGTATTAGAAGATATGCCAAAACAGTCAAGGCAGATTGGCATACTGGAAAACGACACACAAAAGCTGTATGCTGGATTGAACCAAGTGCGATCCCAGTCTAACTTGATTACCAAAATCAATGACCAGACTGCACGTCTTCAAAGTGAAATATCAAAAATAGGCAAACTGCAAAAGATGCAACCTGGAACCGAGTCCATACGTCAAGAAGTCAAAGACAGTATGAATGCAATACGGAACAACTCTGGCATGATAATCAAGATCGCACAAAGAATCGATGAAGTGCGAGACAGTCTGCGGGATGTCTCCAAAAAGGCCGACTCTCTTGATGATGTAAGTAAAGAGCTTGAAAATCTAAAGACTGATGTTGAACTGATCTCCGGTAAGACTGATAAAATGGCGACAGACTCGAAAGTTATAGAGAACCTTAATCGTGAGCTTGGAAGGATCAGCGATCGTATAGCTATAGCATCTGGCGTGGCAGCAGAACTTGACACCATCAAGGAAACAGTAAATTCAATATCTGACAAAGCTGCTGGAATTGACTCTCTTGGTGGCGTACTAGATGGCCTGAAGATACAGTTGGAGGATGTATCTGCAAGGGCAAATGCTGCAGGCTCCAACATTGAATCTTTGAGGGACATGGCAGGTAAAATAGATAAAATTGAGGCAGAGATTAATTCACTCTCACACAGGGCAGACTCTGCAGCATTTGTGGGTGAGGGACTCAAGTCAGTCCAAGAAGATCTATCAAACTTTAAGCAGAATATATTTGAGAAGACAGGCGACATTGAGCAAAAAATATCTACAGTCTCTGACATTTTGAAGAGACAGGATGAATCTACTTCTGAATTTCACAAAAAATCAGACATTATTTTTTCAGAGCTCCAGTCTGTCAAAAGTACCGCTCGTAAATCCTCTGATGATACATCCAAGGAAATGATGGCACTGCTGAAACTGTCCGAATCCCAGTCCGCAATTCGAATGCTTGCCGAATCCAAATATGGTGAATTAGGTGACATTGAAAAGATGGCATCGCAGGTAGCATCATCCATAAATCTGTTTGACCGCATATCAATCGAGTCTGGTCAAAAAATCCCACTACCAAGTGAAGTGATACAGTGGGCAATAGGTAAGATTCTGGATTGTGCGGACCGGTGGGAGATCCGATTTGGAGAAGTTTACTCTGTACTGTCTGACTTGGTCGGTCGTGACACACTCAAAGAGTCCATTCGGCTCAAACAAGTCCGTGACATTTACGGGATAAGGGCAGTTGACGAGCTCAGACGTGACCTAGGTATAGACTAGACACTGCCTGCCTCATCAAGCAGTCTGAACTGTTCCTTTCTCTTTTTTAGAATAGCAAATACGCCAATTATTGCTCCTATCCATAGTACCGCATATACAACGTTCCAATAACTGACATACATGTATGGTGTGGCATCTGCGATATTGTTTTTCAACAGTACAGCCCTGCCGTTGATATCAATCATGCCAGTATGATATGCAGAGCTGTCACTTGGAACTATGGAAATCTTTTCGGTGCTGGCAATCATTGTATCTATATCTCCTTGTATTCTTGTAAAGTTGGTAGAATCAGTTGGAAATATCCATACAGGATTCTTTGAATCATCAAGTTTTGGCATTATTCTCTCAATTTCTTGTTCTATTGCAATCAGATGGAACTTGATTGTTGCAGGATCCGATGAGCCAGTAATTCTGTCCAAGTGTCCGCGAATTCTATCTAGTGGGTATATGCTGTCATTGTACCCTATATACGTCATGATTCCACCAAACAGTATCAGGGTAATTATTCCTGCCATGGAAACTTTGTAAATAGCATTGGCCATTTTTTCACCTTTCGTCAGGACTTTACCATTGCTTGATTTATTTCTTTTAAATCTGGTGTGAGATAAGCTCATAAATGCAATGTAGAAAAAGCCTACTGTCTGCAACCCTATTATGGGCACAAATATGGGGTTGTTTGAAAAAATTGCAATAAATATGCCCACAATTCCATATATTCCAAAGAATACTTCCAGTAAAGTTATCTGTGTAAATGGCAGGTTGTAGGCTTTCTCTCTCCAGTCATCATGCTTTGCAATTATACCATATTTGGGGGTCCTTAGAAACTCATTCTTTTTGCCAAATAGTGCATCAAATACTGCAACACTATTGTTTACGGACATTCCTGCATTATACACCAATAATGCAGGTAAAATTTTGGCCTTGGACTTCCATGACTGGTGATACATGCTCTGAATAATCATAATGTATGCGCCAGGGCCCATCGCCAAATATGCCGCAATAGTTAGGGCTGGAATCAAGCTTACAATGTATAGATTCACATCTCCTGCTAGTAGTATGGGCAGTGCCAAAAATTGTATGAGCATTAGCGGATATACCACATGGCGGGTCAATTGAATGGCTGCCTGTATCTTTGCCTCTGTTGCCACCTTGCGTTTGATCACTATATCTGTGAGTAGCTTTATGGCGCACTGTATGGATCCTTTTGCCCATCTGTATTGTTGTCTTTTTGCCGCATTCATCTGTACTGGTAATTCTGCATCAACTACTACATCTGGAAGAAAGACACACTTCCATCCCCTCATCTGAGCTCTGTAACTCAGATCTAGATCCTCGACAAGTGTGGCTGTATGCCAACCACCAGCATCCTCTATGCAGCTACGTTTCCAGATGCCTGCAGTACCATTAAAATTCATAAATAGATGAGAGTTGCTCTTGGCTTTCTGTTCAATGAGAAAGTGAAAGTCCAAGCTCAATGCTTGTGCTTGTGTAATTACAGAATAGTTCTCGTTGACATGGCCCCATCTGCATTGGACTAGTCCTATGTTGGATTTTGTAAAGTGCTGAATTGCCTTCTTTATGAACCAGTTTGGCGGTATGAAATCTGCGTCAAATATGGCCACGAACTCGGTATCTGTAGTCTTCATTGCATGTTTTAGTGCACCTGCTTTGTATCCTGATCTGGTGCCGCGTCTTATGTGTTCTATGTCAAAGCCTTGCCTCTTGTAGGTTCCAACTATATCTTTTAGCATATCTACAGTGTCATCATCAGAGTCATCTAGAACCATTATGTGCATTTTATTTTTGGGATAATCCATATTGCATACTGCATCTACTAGTCTCCTTGCCACGTATTTTTCATTATATATGGGAAGCTGAATTGTGATTGTTGGGGTGCCAACCTCGGCAGTTTGTAGCTGATGTTTTCTCTTTCCTGACAGGTATGCTAGATAGTAAAAATTACATGTGTATGCTGTAATTACGATTGCAGCTACAATAAACATGTCAAATACAAATAAAGTAAATGGGTTTAATGCTAAATCCATGCTTGCATGATTGTCTATTTGCTATTTATTATTTGCAAAAAGCTTTAAATTATTTTTGCTCAAAGATCTTGATTGCCTGAGGTGGACATACGCCTTCACATGCAAGGCAAAAGATGCAGTCAGGCTCCTTTGACATCAGCGGCTTTTTACCCGAACCTGGATTTCCAGGACTGTCAAACCACTCGTATACGCTGACAGGACACGCCTCTATGCAGGCACCATCTGCCACACAAATGTCATAATCCACTGAGACAAACTCGCCCCAAATGCCCATGATTGCATTGTTTGTGCCTCTGCGTCCCCACGTCTTTATGGTATGTTCTGGTGCAGAATAAGATGCTGACTGTTTGAGCTTTGCCTTGAACTCGACATCAATGGGTCCTGGCTTTGCACCATCTGGAATTTCAATCTCACCACCTTCTTCCTCCTCTTCTTCTTCGGTAGCTTCCACCGGTTTTGGTTTTGCGTTAAGGACAATCTTTGCAAGCGGAGTCATCTCACTGAGGCGCTTTATTGCCATTGCTTCTGTGAGTTTTTCTGCCTTTGCTAGGTATTTTACCATCTTGTCTGCTAGGATGGTATTTCTTAGGATCGTATCCATTACCATCTTTGCAAAATGGTCTGCCTTTTTTCTATAATCTTTGACCCAGTTTGGATCCCCAAATTTCTCAATTGGGAAAATCTGATAAATGATATCGACGACCTCGCCGGTTACTATCTCGACTGTAACTGCCAACTCTACTTCTTCGTATCCCTTTGCTTCGGAATCTCTCATATTTTGCTCCTTCCAGCGATATGTTGCAAATATTCTGTCTGCATACGCATCCATCTCAAAGGCATTTTTCAGACCGTCATGTACTGATTTTATCTCTGCTGGATCTTCCAGTGTAATTGGTAATCTGTATAGGCCCAGCTTGAACCCGTGCAATGGATAGATGCCGCGCTTTGCGGTGGGTGCCTCCATTGACCAGACGCGATCCTTTAAGAGTAATGACATGTGATTTATGTTCGTGGGATTTATTTAAAAATGTTATCGCAGAGTTGCGTAAAAGGATACTATTTTTTGGAGTAATTGCCCCATTTTGGTATGAAATATTCGTGTATTTCTTAATTTAGGCGTGCTTGCATGCCAAATTACCTATGCCTGATCTGTTCTTTTACAGGAGTAATGTTGTTCAAGAAATATCATATTGGCAGGTTTTTGTGCAAAGGAAGGACAAATTTTATGATTGATTTTTGGGGTTGTCAATGATAAAGTCATCATGATCGTACAATGGCATCTCACTATATCTGTTGATGCCGCCATCTCTTTTTTGTACGATCTTTCTCCCTGATTTTGGTTGAGTTTGGTAAATTTGCCATTTAGTTTGAAATTATATATTATTTTTCAAATATATTGATTAGATTTAGCTGCAAATTTTACCCCGTAAAATTAGATATTCAGTCAGGCCTATTCACCAAGTCCACTAGAAGCGTTTCTGCAACAATCCTACTTTCCATTCCAAAAATCTTTTGTCAGGAGGATACTTTGCATTTTTTTTGATCTCAAGCTTTTTCCGTATGGGTTTTAGCCAAGCATTTATCATGGGATCATCACGGCTTTTGAGATCTTCTGAGACATCGATATAATAGTCACCTCCAACCTTGATTGCACCATTTTCAAATGCGGTATCACATAATCTGCACAACAGTAAGCCATTTGTTGGATTCATCGAATTAGATGGTTCTTCTGCTCTCATGATGTGGTATGGTACTATGTGTGCCCCAATCAAATAGTCAGCAAGTCTAAATTTGCACAATATGCATATTTGATATTCATTTAGCAGTTCTGTCTTGAATGCCTGCTGTTTTTCCCTAACTGAGATGGTGTGAGGTATGCCTGAACAGTAAAAGTCTCCATTGGCAATCTGGGTTGTGGCAGTTTGAGACACAAATTGGCTGAATTTGATTTTGTCAATATACCATATACCTGCTCCCGCATTTTTCTCCTTTTGCCAATCTATCAATACGCCTGCTTTACGCAGTCTTCCTATGCTCTTTACAATTTCGTTGTATAGTGCGTTATTTCTGGTTCCCTGGCCATAATCTGACATCTTGATGTTTAATGCTCGCTCCACATATGCATCGATCTCTGACTTTGTGTGCCAGATGGGGTCATTCATTGTATTCTTATGTTCGGGATTATTACTTTGATATGTGTGGCCTGACTCGTTTCTTATATCGGGTATGGTGCGACCAAATTGGTTCAATGCATCCCATACAATCTCATCAATATGGTGAAATTTTACATGCTGATTATTTTTCTTTACTGGCACGACACATCTTGGAATGGCTTGCATATAACAGATTTAGATTTACAGACATCCAAACATTTTTGGATGGTTCCATAACACTCATTTTAAATTAACAACAAACCACGAGATAATGTGAGTGATAATCTGCCTACCAGGGATCAAATACGCATAGGATGCATGGTGGAAATAGAAACTAAAAAGAATCAGAAAAGTGGCATGACGATCAGCGGTGCTGTAAGGGATATTTTGACATCATCACGATTTCATCCACATGGGATAAAAGTTAGATTGGAGGATGGACAAGTAGGGCGTGTCAAGAGGATCTCAGATGGAATATCTACGGGGATGACTTTGACTCAACAAGATTTTACCAAAGTCAACAAAGACACCAATTTTAAATTTGAGGATTTGGGTATGTTGCAGATACCCAAGACAGAAGACCAATACAATGAATTCAAAGAGTTTTATCAGTATGATCCACAAATTCAAATTGAGATGGAATCACCAAGTCCCAACAAACAGACTATTGATGGATTAAAACGTACAATACAAGAAAGACTTGCAGTCGCAGTGTGTGCATTTGGTAATAGGTCTGGAGGATTTGTTTTCCTTGGAATATATTCTGACGGCAATATTATGGGACTTGAGCGGGACAGAAAATTTGGTCAGTTTGATGATTATAATGATTCATTTGCAAACCACATCAGAGACAGACTAGGTGAATTCATAGATTACAAGTCATTTATTGTGGGAAATCTACAGATAGTATTCCGAAAAGTAGAAGATAAGACAATCTGTATAATTCAAGTGTTGCCTGCAAGCCAGCCACTATTTCTCAAGACTAGACAGGGGGATGCATTTTATGTTCGTGGACCAACACCACGTGCAGAAAAGCTTGAGGGCCGAGATCAATTCCAGTACATTAAAAGGAGATTCCCAGAATATGGGTGATAAAGATATGATGTATTACAGTCCACTATTTGAGAAGATATATGAATTTTTGAGTGCTGGTCACGGTAAAACGATATTTCTTTTTGTTCCATACATCAAGGTAAATGTATTGGAAAAATTACTCGAAGGAATTGATGAAAGAATTGTAGTCATAACTACATGGGAGCCAAGAGATTTACTGTATGGCTCCTCGGATCTTACTTTGTATCCATTCTGTCGGGAGCACAAAATCGCTCTATATGTGAGCAAAAATCTACACCTCAAGGTGTATTCTGTGGGATTGGAGAGTGCAATACTTGCAACAGGCAACATCTCTGGGAGAGGTCTGCTGCCTGATGGCAACTATGAGGCTGGAACCCTGATTGAGAACCTTACAAGCAATGACAGGTTGTTTCTCAATAAAATACGAAGCGAAGCAAGGCTTGTAGATGATGCCATGTATGAGGAGCTAAAAGAGTGGTACGAGCAAAACAAGATAGAACCACCGGATGTTCCACATCTCTCAGATATTGTCTCAGAGCCGATAGTGGATGACTTTTCCATAGCTTCATTGCCAATGACACGAAGTGTGGATGATCTCATATCTGGTTATATGAATATCTCACGTGGGTTGGAGCCATCAGAAGATGAGGAAATAAAAGCGTGTATTTTTCATGATCTGGCAAATTATAAAATGGAGCCCGGACTATCAGAATTAGAATTTAGGCGGGAGCTTGCATCTGAATTCTTTGCACATCCATTCATACAAAGAATTGATGAGTTCATCACACAAGGAGCGCAGTTTGGCAGTATAAAGGCATGGATTCAAAATAATTGTACTGACGTTCCTATACCTAGTAGACGTGAGCTTACTGGCAATGTGCAGGTGTTACTAGAATGGTTTGTTAGTCTGGGTAATGGAAAGTATGTAGTTGACGTGCCAGGCAGTCATTCGCAAAGGCTTAGAAAAATACATGACTGAACTAGAATTAATTGCTATCATTACAAATTGTTCATAAGCGCCCTTAGTCTTTCACTCCAATATATTCTGGTCATTTTAAGCTGATGACGTTCTTCATTCTTTATCGTATGGTTTTCATAAAATGCCCATGAAACAAATATTAGGTTGATGGCAGCCCGAAGGTTCTGTAACCTCTTAACTATCTCTGGATCCAATCCATCTGGAATATTTTTTACTACTTCAACTATATGTTTGTATGCTGGGTGTTCTGTATTCAACGTTATTATGGCCACTCCTCCTTTAAGAGAAACATCAAAAAAATACGGTACGTTTAATGGTGCCTCAACAAATTTAGTTTTTATTTTCTCCTTCAAAATCCTACGTGCTTCCTCTGAGGCGATTTCAGGTTCTTGTATTTGTGAAAGTGCTTCTACAATGGCCTTCATACGTTCTTCCTCACTCATTGTTTTTGTTTGATTTTCGGTTACTGTGGGTCCAGTATCTGGATCTGACCATGGTTGTTCACCCTCTGTAGGAGTTTTAACTGAATCATTTTTAGGACTTTCAGATTTGATGGTTCTCCTCATTGATCTAATCCTAGCATCTATGCGCTCTACCAATGTCCACAAATCCTTCATCTCTCCAGTATAATCTTCCAGCTCAAAATTGTTATCTCCTTCATTACGACCGATCGCACCAACATCACGCATCATGTCTGAAAAATTAGCGACATCTTGCTTAGTGTTAGATACTCCAAACACATCATCAAGTTCGTTGGGAAATTCAACCTCCACCTTCCACCATCTTTCTAATGGGTCATAAGTTTGGCACAAATTTGTATCGATGTACAATTCTCGGTTTGCGCGTATTACAGATACACCAAGATTTGAATTGGCATGTTTTCCATGAGGTAGACTACCAGCAAATTTCCCGTTTATTCTTTCTCGAGCTTTTTTAGTTGCAAGAGTACAACGTATTATGACATTATGTTTACCTACATGAATGATCTCTTCCAAATTATCCCCATCGATCTTAAACATGGGTTTATCATTCCAAGGTTTAGGAGTGCTTGAGGGCACCATTAAATAAAGCGGATCGTTGGGAAGAATATTACTAGGCTCTGATGTTTCACCGGTATCTCTATCAAACGTAATAAAGCTGATATTTAGTTTGCCATTATCTAAAAATTTACGATACGTCCTTCCTATCAACCTCTCTACATTTCTCTGTAAAGTGGATGCTCGCTTCCATTGAAATTTATCAAGTACTTCCCAAACTACCAGAGTTCCAGAGTGTGCATTTTCAAGGTGTAAGGATTTGTTTTTCCACATGTCTGGCATTTCTGTCTTTTTTGGTTTTTTTATTGCAAGTCCCTCGGCAAGATCAAGATATGTAGTCATTATTTCATCTGGGCTTTTCCACGAGTATACTGTGACCTTTTTACATTGAGACATTGAAGAGTTTGGCAATCCCATCCCAAACTTGCCAATTCCTTTACCCTGACTGCGAGTTCCCTCAGCCATCAGTAAAGAATTCCACAGAGTTTCAGGATCCATTCCTTCACCATCATCAAAAACTGCAATCTTCTCAATAATTTTTGATGTGTGTTCCCCACCATAATTTTGCTCTTCTGAACACAAGACTTCAATATGTGTGGCATTAGCTTCTACTGAGTTATCTATGATCTCGGCCAATGCCATTGCAGTATTTCTGTATCCGCTATGTCTAGCTGACTCTGCAAGAAGCGTTCCTTGAAACACAGGACGTGATTCTTCTTCCATGTATTTCACCAGATCTCTTCCCATGTAAAGAAGCTTTCCACCAATTTCGTAAACTGTGGTAACTTTATGTCTGTTATAGTTCTTATTTCACAATTTCTATTTCCGCCAACGTTTTCTCCACGCATGCCTCTGCCAGCCATTTGACTATACAATATGATTGATTTGGTGGGTCTAGCTATAACAACTGCTGATGTTTGAGGAGCGTCAAACCCTGCCGTAAATACACCGTAATTACACATTATGATAGTTTCATTGTTTATTCTTTTATATTCTGTAACAATACGTTGTCGTGTTTCTGGATGTGTTTTCTGATCTACGTGAAAAGACTTGTGGCCCAATACTACAAGTATCATATTTAGATCGCGTGAATTTTCTACTGATGCACCAAATACTATTATCCTCTTATGTTCAGAATTTATCAATTTCACTATCTCGTTAACTACTTTAATGGTTCTCTTGCTGTTTTTCCCCATCTTGATTAGTATGTCTTCAGGTATATCAATTGGACTTGTAACAATACGATTAATGTCTTCAGAGGAAAGATTTCCGTCAGCGCGTATAAGAATTGCATTAGGCTTGGCAAGATAGCCTTTATCAATAAGATATTTCAAAGGATTGTCATAACCATCAATTTTTATGGTTACTTTCTTATGATTAAAAAATTTGGCCAAGCTTACACTTTCTTGAACGTTTAAGGATGCACGTCCAGGAGTGGCACTTAAACCTAATAGCTTAGTCCCAATCCGTTTTTCAACAAGCTGTTGTAGAATATTCATGTATGTGGGAGCCATAGCTTGATGTGCCTCATCCATGATCACTAAATCTACTCTATCAGACAGAGTACTCAAAAATGCATTTCCTTTTTGTTCGGCTAGATTTAGTTTGGCTAAGCTTGCAAAAATTATACTCTCTTTACACTTCCGTGTTTCAGATATAATGTTGGGTGACTGAGAACCAAAATACCTGAATAACTTGATATTCCTATCCCCTACACTGGCCCACATCTTTTGAAATTCTTCTATGGCCTGCTCACATAATTCTTCGTTATATGCCAACCAAATAACCATTGTCGGGCTTGAATTCAAAAACAATGTGGTGATGGCTCTCATGGCAGTTACGGTCTTGCCAGAACCAGTGGGCATGTGTAAAAGACATTTTCTTTTACCTGAAGATAAATATCCGTTGATTTCAGTAATGGCAACTCGTTGATGTGGAAACAGACGACGTTCAACATTTACAAATTCACTATCTCCTCGCTTTGATTCTACAATGTCACCTTCAGTAGAAGGAATACTTTCTTCGAAAAAATCAAAGAGAGTTTTTTCCCGTTTACTATTTCTTGAAAAATTAGTTTCAAGTAATAATTTGTATGGCTCTTGTTCTTTAGATAGATTCAAATTCAACATCTTCAATAATTCTAATGCCTCGAACTCATGTAAAGAATTAATTAATAGATTTCTAATATTTTTGGAGCGTAACATTTCATCAGGTGGAAAATGTAACAAAATAATATCTTGTAATTTGAGTGGGTTTTCTAATAACTCATTAGAAAGTGAGCGCAAAACTGTAATTGTGTTATAACTAAAAAAATATTTTTGTATATCGCTTTGATCAATACGTTCTTTAATTATACGAGAAATTTTCAATGTAACTCACAAATGACACACAGTACATGGCGTCTTTTCGTCCTCATCATCTAGCGCGTCTGCCAAGACATCAACGAGTGGCAGATTTTTTCTCTTTGCCTTGGCTCTCTTCATGTTCTCCTCATGATTCTTCATTATCTCGTCTCGTCTTGCAAGCAGCTCTTGTAACGTCTCGCCTTCAGACCATGTGTATTGTCTACCTTTCATTCCACTTGATGCAAAATCAGCATCGCCTGCAACTCCTGCATCCTTGAGTATCTTTTGCTCTATT
>CAZIHR010000113.1:0-16889 GCA_964538885.1 uncultured Nitrosopumilaceae archaeon | reverse complement strand
AAGGAAGAGAAGACATGTCCAGATTGCTCACATTTACATTGACTGCACATAGGCAGGGCATGTCAGTTGCAAGAGCAACTCTTGAATTTATACTAAATTCAAATTGGAACATATTCAGTAGAGAAAACAATACACCATTTTTCACTTGTAAATTCAGACGGTACCAAATACAGCATATTTGATGGCCCCGGCCCACCAAAACAACAAATGGCGCGACAGCATCAGACGGCTGTCGCATAGAATCATTTTGATATAAATTCGTCTGGAGCCAAATGGAACGGCGCCAACCCATAATTTCATATTCAATATTTGGGTCAGATGAATTTGACAAATTAAGGAGGACCTGATATTGTACCGACGACAATATAACGCGCCCTAAATACGAAAACGACACCAAATATTTTGAGTGATACATCACGATGTAATGTGTAGACAAGACCTTATCGTTGAATCTTGTTGTATTTTATATGAAGATGGTAGGACAAATTGCATTGTATCTAGGATGATGTGTTTTTACTATTTTATTGGTGTACAACGAATGGATGATATGTCGATTCTTGCTCTATTTGGAACTGACTATATTGACATTGACCACGTTCAAATTTCAAATCAAGTTATAATACGTGAGCCCAAACCGCCTCCGTTATGACGTGGCTTGTGGCACATTTGGGTTAACTGAACTTGTAATTAAACTATATATCATCCATTTTTTCAACTTGTTATGTGCGCAAATCCCTTATTGCCATCCCAATAATTGCCATTTCCATCATAGCAGCTGTAGCAATCACCATGCCTTGGAATCAGGATTTATCACCAGTACAGAAACCTATGGATGATGTTGTGTCTCCAGCAACTGACTTGTCAGGTATTATAGATATCGGTATTTTGATTCCGTTAACAGGTGATCTTGCCAGTCACGGCGAAGAAGAAAGGTCGGCAGCACTGCTTGCCATAGATGACTTTAATGAATACTTGATGGAGAAAGGTGCCAATTGGAACCTCAACGGAATAGTTGATGACACAGAGACAAAGCCTGTCACATCTTTGGATAAATTTACGGCCTTTCATGCAAAAGGTATCAACGTTGTAGTTGGACCGGGATCTAGTGCCAGCGTCAGAAACTCTCTAGGTTACATAACTGCAAACAACATGATTGCAATAAGCCCCTCTAGCACGGCACCTGCTTTGGCAATCGCCGACGATAATCTGTTCCGGACTGTACCAGATGACAATAATCAAGGCCCTGCAATCTCTAATCTTATGGTGTCTCAAGGCATCAAAGTGGCGATTCCCGTATGGCGAGCCGATGCTTGGGGTGATGGTCTTCAAAAAGCCACAGAAATATCGTTTACTGGAGCAGGTGGAGTGATGGATCAAGGCATTAGGTATAACCCAGAGATTCCAACATTTGGATCGTCAGTATCAATTTTGACGAAGACAGTTCAGCAGTATGCAGATGAATATGGTTCAGATAAAGTGGGCATCTTGCTGATCTCTTTTGCCGAAGTCTTGCCTATTATGCAAGAGGCATCCCAGTATCCCATACTTAATGATGTGAAATGGTTCGGATCTGATGCCAATACCAACGAGAGCAGACTGATAGATGATCCCGTTGGCTTGCAATTTGCAACAGCAACTGACTTTACCACGGTACAGTTTGCACCATCTGACAATCCTATAACTGAAAGAGTGAAAAAATCTTTAAAGGCAGAGCTTGGCAGGATACCTAGCGTCTATGCATATTCTACATATGATGCAGTATGGCTTGCTGGCCTTGCAATGGAAGCAGCACAAAGCACGGACACTGACATGATCAAAGAACAGTTGATTCCAGTGTCTGAAATCTACACTGGTGCAGTAGGTCCCACATTACTCAACCCAGAAGGTGATCTGGCCGCTTCAGATTATGCTATCTGGACCATACAAGACAAAGAATGGATTGTGCTTGATTCTTAAACTTGGTCTAATTCATACCTTTTACTTGCCAGTGACATACAATCAATATTGCTTTCAGCTTTGAATTTTGCGTTTGACTATATTACTGCATTATTGTATAGCTGGTCTGTGCAGTATTTTTTGCCTGTGTGACCTCGATCGTATATGTGCCCGGCTCTGCATCTTTTGGTATTATCCAAGGTTGATTTACCACTCCCTCTTCTGTGGCGGGAAATTCAGTTTTGGTAATTACGTTCCCATCTGGAGCGATGATCTCGATCGTGACTGTCTGATGCTTCGTGGCTCCCGTTACCAGTATTTGGATGGTTTTTCCCACTCCTGAGACTTTGGTTCCTTCATCATCTACAGATATCCTCATGACTTCCTCTGTTGGTATCACGTTGAATGTGGTCTCTGCATAATTGGATCCACTTTCTGCCTTTATGGTCCACACGCCTTGCACTGCATCAGAGGGAACCTTAAACGAACTCTCTGAAATTCTTCCGTCCTCATGTGATAACGTATTTTTACTTCTGACCTTACTGTCGTCTGGATCAATCAGTATGAGTGAAACTAGGGTGTTCGGACTAGCATTACCCAAAATCAGAATCACCTCATCTGGTTTGTATTCTTGTTTTGTAGTACTAATTTGTTTTATGTCCCTTCCTGTATCTAGGCCCACAGTAAATATCTCTGAACTCTTGGTGTTTCCCTTGCTTATTACTGCCGTATATGCACCAGAGCTGTACCTGTCAAGATCCAGATAGTGGGTGCCCCTTCCATCTGGGCCCATTTTTAGGAATATAGTTCCTACATCACTATTGCTGTTACCCCTGTCCAGAATGATGCCGCCTCCTCCACCAGTATTGTTTGATTTTACTAATGGTACTGCCCTACCTGATGGATCGATAATTAGTAGACTTACAATATCTGATGCTTCTCCCACCAGCGATATGGTTGCAAGCTCGTTTGATCTATAGTTCAATCTGTCAAATTCCAATTTAACTGGAATCTCTGGCAAATGACCCAGTCCGACAAAAACAAATTCCTTGTTTTCACCCTGTGTGATAATTAGTGTGTATGTGCCCTTTGTAGAGCTGTTACTAGTCTCGTATTCAAACATCACCGATCCAGAGTTATCTGCTCTACGAATCTCTGATGCAACCATTTGCCCAAGAGGATCTTCCAAAATAAATTCTACTGGTATGTTTGGCAATGCAGTTCCAGCAAATTTCACCGTCTCGCCGGGATCAACATTCAGACTGGATGGTGTAATAATAATTATTTTGGATGACTGGATCTCCAACATTTTGAGTATGTTATTTCTTCCATCTGAAATCTCTGCACTATATGTGCCAAATTCCGCGTCAAGCGGCACTATTTCAACGCTGGACAGGCTCCAATTCCCATTCACGTCAGCCACCGCAGTTCTTGTCAGAATCTCATTACCCTCAGGATCTTTAACTGATATTACAATCGTACCTCCTGGTATGGCAGTTCCCGCAATACCTAAAGCATCACCCCTGTGTAATACTGTTGGCATTCCTCTCACGTCAAGTTTTACATCGTTCGTCTTTGGCACCTTGTTCTCATTTGCTCCTAGTCTGAGACTTACCTGCATCTCGCCTCCATCCTTATCCGTCACCCTGAAGTTAACCCTGTCTGCTTGCTCCTCGCCTGGAATCTTCATAGTGGTTATGAATCTGCCGTTCTCATCAGTTTGGAAGGTTCCCAGCTCTTTCACACCTATGTAGAAATTGAATTGTTGTAATGCTCCAAACCCTTCACCTATCACCCTTATTGTATCTCCAACATTTGGTTTTTCAGGTATGATTCTGAATGTAGAGTCTGGATTAATTCCGTCATCTGGTTGAACCGGAACTGGGGTCGGATCGGGATCTAGTTCGGGAACTGGATTGGGTACTTGAGGACTGTTTGCACTTGTCTTGCCTACTTTGATCTCATTACCATCTTTATCTATGGCAATCCAGTTTATTTTCGAATCCACACTATCTGTCTTGATTCCCAACTTTACTGACTCGTTGTACTTTAATGGTTCTGAACCTGTCAGAATTATTGTCCCTTGAGGAGTTTTTTTGCCTGTCCACCATCGTTCTGTCTTGAATGACTCAAAGCTGTTGTCTCCATCGAGCCACAAGGTAAATGATTCTATTACTATATCTGAATTATTTGTAAATTTTATAATTGCAGTTTTTTCAAAGAACATTCCCTCTGCTGTGACTAGATTGTCATCACTAGTAGCAACTGTTTGATTGTTATCTGAGGTATGTGATGATATTTTCGTGATTTTGTCAGATTCGGGAACTTTGTGTAACTGTACTGCCTCAGCTTCATATGTGCCGTAAAACACAGCACCCACTGCAAGTAGCACACCTGACAAAAGAATCATGCCTAGTCTTCTTGTGCCCACAATCATCTCCGCCATACAATATATATCACTTGGGCATTTTTATTCCCACTGGTTCACGGAATTCTTGTTTTTGCCTTCTGAAATTTGTCCAAATCATGTTTTATTCCCATATTTTCATACTGTCTGATCCTCTCTGCAATCATTCTGTATAATGTTCTGAACTGGTCTTTTGTTTTGTCAGATAGGAAATCTGTCTGTCCAAGATAGATCTTCTCGCAGATGTATCTAGTTATTTCTTCGTTATCAAATTTATCCCATCCCTCATTCCTGTGCTCTTCCCAAATGACATTCAGATTGCCCAGAACCCCCCCAGTGCCTTTTGCTGATACCTCTTGGGGGTTAAGGTTGGAGTATCCTTCCTGTCTAAGCTTGATCTCGTAGGTCTGATTTACTACATGTAGATAATCATCTAGGTGAATGTAGTCTTCTATGGATTCTAGGTTCTTGCCATTTTTTTCAAAAAATATCGTCTGAATGGGCGAAAACTCGTTTGAGACAAGTTGGGCAGATATCTGCTTTGACTCTTCTGAATTATCTAGTAGTATGAATGTTCTGTATCCATGATTCCTGTAGAATATCGCTAGTGGTAGAACCGAATTCTTGTTGTATGCTGCAACTACATTCAGAGGATTCATTGAGATATTTGGATCTTGTAAAAATTTGTCAAATGCATTAAGATACATCGCATCTGACATAGTTTCCACAATTATTACCGGCCTTGAATTTGTCCCAATCTCCCTGTCGACAATTGATTCCACCAGTCCTCTTGAGAGTCCGTACAATATGGGTGTCAGCGTCTTGTCCTCTGCATTCCAATAGTCGTAAAAGATCCTACTCAGGTGTTTTTTCTTGTCAAGCTCCACCACCAAAAGATTTCCCAGCGTGTAGTCAAAGATCATAAATGGCGAATGTGTTGCGTATAATACCTGATTTGAGCCAGCCAGACTTTTCAACAGATCTGAGATGCCCATCTGTTGTGTAGGGTGAAGATTTCTTGCAGGTTCATCTAAAAGCAGGATGGCCTCCTTCAACTCGGCTCTCTGTGTCTCTGCTGCAAAATTCACAATGAATGAAAAAGTCCACTTGAATCCTTCTGCTCTCCTGTTCAACAAGCCAGTGTTTGTCACTGTCCCGTCCCTATGTATATCGGAGATGACCACACTCATTATATTTCCAGGACTGTATCTTAGATCCACGTGGATAGGATCCCCCTTCCATGCGGGGTTTAGCTTGGCAGTTAACCTACTACTTGCAGTATTGAGCAACTTGATGCATTTGGATGGACTTTCCTTGACCTTTTCCAACTCACCCATGTTCAACTCTGCCAGATAGAAGAGATTTCTTACAGTCTCTGCCTTGTCGAACTCTTCAACATATTCGATAGAGCTGATCTGCTTGCCTTTTGATTCCATAATGTATTCATCTAGATTGATGTTGCCGTAGATTTTCTTATAGTCTGAAAAATACACAAATCTAGGATGCAATTCGTTTGCAATAAAATTCTCCAGAGCTATCTTTTCACTGGTGCCACTTAGAAGGTTTAGAAATTGATTCCTTGGATCGTCGTAGATCTTCTTCCATTCATTTACTACGGTGGATTCTTGTATGGCCATTAGGTAAAATTGGTTATTAAATTCGGCCATCCTACTGTCAAACACATCTTGGTTTTTGGGGGCTGGACCCTCAAAAAATGATGTATCCATCTGTATCTTGACATGGTTTGGAATGGTGTCCACAAAGTCCATCATTCTTTTTGTGAAATTTTCCCATGAGTTTATCATCCTATTTTCATTTTCATTTATGCTGACTTCATCGAATTCGTATTGGACTTGGGGATCTTTGTTGTCTCTGAATAATTTCACTTTGGTCATATTTGGCAAACTTGGAAATCTTTCTTTGACCATGTCCATCTCTTTAGTACTAAGCTCAAACTCCCCTTCTACAATCCTAATCTGATTCTTGAGTTCTTCGGCCATCTCGTCGCAGAGATCTAGGTCGGTGATATTTTCTTCCTTGTTTAGAAGTGTCAGTGCTTGCAGTATTGTAGTCTTGCCACTTTCATTCCTTCCCACAAAGGCGGCCAAATCACCTACTGTAATATCTCCAGAGTCATGAATACAACGATATGCTCTGACTCTGAATTTTCTAAGTCGCATCTAGCGATAGTTAGTTGGCTTTGATTTAACTTATTCGTCAATCATTTCTTCTACAAAAAAGGAACAACGTCCTTATCAGATACTGATGATTATATCACGATAGACCGTACCAAGAATTAATCACAAGTCCTGTACCTTTTTTGCAGAACCCGTCAATCTTTTGAGCAGTGATCTTTTGCAGTATCTTTTCAATTCAGTGCTGCGGTGTCATGTGGCGTGTGGTAAGATTTGATATGTTGGTTTTGCTAAATAGATATAAGGGCATCACAAATTAAAACAAAATGGCACGGGGAATTCTTTATGCTGTA
Organism: uncultured Nitrosopumilaceae archaeon; assembly: GCA_964538885.1. GTDB lineage: Archaea > Thermoproteota > Nitrososphaeria > Nitrososphaerales > Nitrosopumilaceae > JAPOPJ01. The sequence continues at coordinate 10,059 of CAZIHR010000113.1, read as the reverse complement.
TTTCTTTTACCTGTACTTTTTTCAGCAATTTTTGGCACGATAGTAATGGCAGATATACTCCAACAACCAGACAGGGAACTGAATTTGTGGAGAATTGGAGATGATGGTACAGGTGGACACGATGATACTTTAATTGAAATTATCGGAATTCAAAAGCAATATTCTGTATCTGAACCTGTAAGTTTTGCTGTCAAGGTATTTGATTCCACATTCAGCTGTGGAGATTTGTATATTACAATATATTCTGATACTGACCAAACTGTCACCCAGAGCGGATTCTTTACCCAATGTTTTGATCAAAACAATCCTACCATACCTATAGATGCAAAATTTTCTGAAGTGATTGATATCCCTGGAACTTATCGGGCTGTAATAGAACTGACTGACAGAGATCAGAGAAACAGTTTGGTCACCGACAAGATATTTACCATTAAATAGGAATGTATTGTGCAATGGATGAGGAGCTTGATTTTAGCAATAAGGTGATTTGATGTCAAAGGAAAGTGGTGCGAAAGATAAGATTGAACAAATCAAGGCCGAGCTGGCCATATTAAAAAGAAAGAAGGACATTCTTGACTCAAAACCAGTCAGAAAGAAATCCCCCACAACAAAGTCACCCAAAAAGTCCGAAAGCAAGAAACCAAAAACTACACCTAAAGACAAACAACCCACAACAAAGTCACCCAAAAAGTCTACAGATGCCCAAATCACAGATAAAACACTTGAGGAAGAGCTAGAGGAACAACTATCTGATGCAGAGATTGAAAACTTTCAAATTGAAAAAGTCAACATGAACCAATTGACAAGCAAAGTCTGTGACATTCTAATACACAAAGAATCTGTTGGTATGTTGCAAAACGAACTTTGGAAAAAACTTAAACTCACCAATCGTGACGGTTCTCGACTCGCTCTCAAATTGGAGAGGACTGGTATAATTACTAGAGAAAAAATAATTGTGGAAGGCCGCTGGACCTATAAACTCTTTTTAAAGAAGACGCATGTCAGTACCATGTCAATTGAAGATGCTCCGTGCCTTGTCTGTCCTGTGGAACAAAAATGTTCACTTGAAGGAGAAACAAGTCCACGTAGCTGCCAGCTGATTGAGGACTGGGTGCTTATATCGATGAAAAATCCACGTAAACGCAAATGAAACTCATCGATGCAAGAAAGGATCATTATAGAAGACTTGCACGCGAGCAAGGATTTAGAAGTCGGTCTGCCTACAAACTCAAAGAACTAAACCACTCTTACAGAATCATAGGTCCCGGTTTTCATGTTCTTGATCTGGGATGTGCTCCTGGTGGATGGACCCAGATGGCTGTAAAGCTTGCAGGAAACAAGGGACGAATCATGGGAATAGATCTATCTTATGTAGAGGAGATCCCTAACGCATATGTGGTACGCGGGAATATCGAGGATCCCGCGATCGTAGATGACATATTAGAATATTTTGACCACAAAGTGAATGCAGTCATATGTGATCTCTCACCACAGGTAACTGGAAACTGGTCCGTCGATCATGCCAAACAGATCTCACTCAACTATGCGTGTGTCAAAATTATGGATATGGTACTTGCTCACAAGGGCAACGCATTGTTCAAGGTTTTTGACGGTGAATATTCCATGGAATTCAAGAACTATATTGGCAAGAAATTCTCCCGAATCCACATTACAAAACCCAAAGCAAGCAGAAAGCAGAGCAGTGAGTTATACTATGTCTGTTTAGGCTATATCAGTTAATGCAACAAACATCTCTTTGACCTTGTCTGCATTCGCTTCTGTCCTGAACCCGGTTGGATTCAGCGAAGTGGGACTAGAGGCAAATCCCTTGTCTTGTAGACTAGTAACTATACTGTCAAGTTTTGGAGGTGATGATTTCATGCATGATGCGATCTCATCTACCGTATAGTATGTACCGGGCATCCCTGCTTCTAGTGTCGATTTAGCTAGGATCTTCTCGCAATTTCTACCTATTTCCAACTTTGATGCAGCATCTGTCATATCTCTGACAAAATCCTTCTCAAAGATGTCACCAATCCACAATGGACCAGCCTTGTATGTCTTGGAGTTGCACACACTACAAATTATCTCCATCTCTAGCGTCAACCCGCGCTGTTTACAACTGTTGCAATGCGTGATGAATCCCAAATTATTTTTTTGATCACGTCTGTTCATCACCTTGACGTATGTTCTGTAGTAATGCATATTACTTTCCACAAAAAGTGGAATTATCTCCAATCCGAGTCTACCTGCAACTGCCCTCATACATCCTAGGATCAATCTTATCGCGATCTCATTTCTGTATTCTGCCTTTATGGGTACTCCTCCATATCGCCTTCTACATGCATCTGGAAATATGCCGCTTAGCACTTGTAGATCGGTAGCTGTACACGACAGCATTCCTCCATGTATGGTGGCTCTTAGCCCACAATCAAAGAATTGTGCAGGTGAACCAAAAGGATCAATATCTATAATTGTACCCCGTTTGTCTCTCTCAGAATGCTCAGAAAGAAATCTACATACTTCATTCTTGGAGAAACTCATGTTTGTGATGCCGTTAAGCTTAGCAGATGCCTTTGCCATGGTTATTGCAGATGGATTCAAGTCGTTTACTACCACGCTGTCTACCTGCAACTCGTTGGCTACACGTAGACCTCTGGCACCAATTCCTGACAGTCCGTCCAGAAAAATCTTTGGCCCCTCAAAATTTTTCAGCAATGTATCATAAACCACTAGTGAGAGATCTCTGCTTAATTTTGCCCTTGGATTAAAGAATGCTGGTTTCTTTGGAGGTACATCTTCTGTAACTGCCTCTCTGGGTATGATCATCTTGGTTCTTCCTTCTACTAGTTCGTCTAGTGCTTCTGATATGTGCAATATCGTTTCTGACTTTCCTGACCCTATAATGGTTTAATACGTGGGATCTCAAGACAGAGTCCGTGCAAATCTGTGGTATTGATGATGCGGGCCGCGGCTCATTATTGGGACCTTTGGTAATAGCTGGAGTTTCCATAAGAAAGTCCAAAATGCACAAGCTCTATGATCTGGGTGTGCGGGATTCCAAGAAGCTTTCCCCTACATCACGAACAAAACTATATGGCAAGATCATTGATGTGGTTGATAGTTACCATGTTGCTAGAATTCCGCCGCGATCCATTGATGCAAGTGTAAGAAATCATGCCCTGAACAGTTTGGAGGCAAAATACATGGCAAAGGTAGTCACCAAACTTGATCCAGATACGTCATATGTTGACTCGTGTGATGTTAATCCAACTCGGTTTGGAGAAGAGATCTCGCGGCTCTCACACAAAAAGAAGATCCGTTCATATCATCACGCAGACAGCAGATTCGTAGTTGTATCTGCTGCATCTATAATTGCCAAGGTGTCAAGGGATCGATCAATTCTCCGTCTCCGACAAAACTATGATTTGGGAAGCGGGTACCCTTCTGACTCTAAAACGATCCGTTTTGTTACCATGTTTTATAAGATGCACCATCGACTTCCCAGTTTTGTCCGCAAGAGCTGGAAACCAGCACGGGCTATACTTGAGCGCGGCTAGGCCCGTGACCTAGCAATCACTATGGCATGATCCTTGTCGTATGGACGTAAATCTATTACCTGTAATATCTCAAAGGCATCTCTTAGCTTTTCTACTTCTGCATCAATAATTTTTTTGGGTAGCTCCGTGACGTCTATACTTCTTGTCTTGATTATGAGAAACAAATAGCCCTCATTTTTTAGATATATCTTGCAGTTCTTGATGGCGATCTTTGTTTGATCAGGTTGAGCTATATCTACATAAACAATGTCTACCTTTCCAAAAGCGGCAAAGTACTCTCTGGGTTTTCTGGCATCTTGTAGTATGGGTATGATGTTTTTTCTGTTGCCAGCTACTCTATCCAAAAAGTCACGTGCTGATCTGCTTGCATGTTCTACACCGAACACTACTCCGCTTGGCCCAACTATATCTGAAATGTGGCTTGCTGTGGTGCCAGTTGATACACCAAGGTAAAGCACCGATGATTTGTTCATGAATGGGAATGTTTCAAGCCCATTCATTATGGCTGCTGCCAGCTTACTTCTAAACGGATTCCACAACCTATATTCTATTCCTTTCTTCAGAATCAGTTTTTCGTTGTATACTTGGTTGCCTGTGATCATATTTTCTGTAGCTAGCTTTTTTTTCCCTTCAGATTTTATCCAAAAAAATCCTAGATTATTTTCCAATTCTTTTTCTTTTCTTCTTTGACTTTGAACTCTTTTTACCATCGCTCCTTCTCCCTTTTGAATATCTCTTCGTTTTTCTGTTACTTTGAATTTGTGATTCTTGTTTTGGATCTTTGATGACGGGGTTTGCATATTTTTTACCTATTTCGCCTACCCTTGTGTTAAGCTTGTCTAGTAGCATCTCGTTTAGCCCCTCACCGTATACATCAACTCTTGCGGCAATTCCAGCTTTTGCAGCAATTGCTCTTGCTATTTTGCCCCTCTGCCATCTAGGTGCTGCATGAACTAACGAGTGCTGAAATAACAGGCCGTGTTTTGGAGGCTGAGAGCCTGTCTTTATCGCCCTGAACAGTGCTTTCTCTGCCCCTAAAACTTGGATTGTACTTGCTGGCATTGATGCTAATCTTTGTAGGCTTCCTGCTCTTCCAAGCATCCTTGCACCTACAGTGGTACCTAAAATTGCCGAAAGGTTGGGTGCATTCTCTTTCATCTGGGAATCTACATACTCTTCCATCATCTTTCGTGATTCGTACAAGCTGATTACTTGGCTGGCTACTGACTGTATCATGGACAGGTTCATATCTGATATATTGCCGCCCTTGCTTTTTGTTGCTATAAGCAGGATCATTTCTATCTTTGTGTCCTGAAATCCTGCACCACTAAGAATTTTTTTTGTCAGCTTGTCTCTCCTACCTTCTAGAGCAATGCGTGCGTATCCATAAATGCTGTCTGTTATGTTGTCTAGTTCTGGAAAATGTAGCCCATACCATTCTTTTAATCTAGAGCTTAATGCATTGGCTAGCTTGTCAAGCTCATCAAGTGTGTTAATTGCTTGAATGATGTGCAGATCGGGACTCTCGGAAATCTCGGTTACCTTTGATGATGACAGTCCTAGTGAAAATGCCCGAAGCTTTTCAAGTGCATCGTGTGCATTTTGTGCAAAACCCGAGTCCACTATAATCTGCTGTTTTGTATATTGGATGTTCTCCAATTCTTCATCGCCCATCATCTGCGCGTCAATAGCGGTTTTCTTTAACAGTTTAAGGAGCGACGCGTCACTGATCTTGACTCCCGCTGGAATTGTATTTAGATACTTTACAAGCTTGTCAAGCTTGGATTTCTTCTTTTTGATTGCAAGATACTCGTCAACTGCATCCTTGAATGGAAATGTTTTTTCCAGCTGACCTCCATTACTAAAAACAGATATTCCCAACTCTGTCAGAACAACAGAATGCATATCTAGTTGATTCCAGACCGCCTTTAAAAAAGTACCAGATTTGTAGTAAACCAACCGTTATATGCCAACCTAAGGCATCTGACTGATGTGGAATCTAGTCTTACTACCAATGTAGGTCCAATCTCACTTGAGAGGCCAACGATGTTGGCTTCAGGAATATTGGGGATATCTACGGACGTCTTTGACCGTTTGTATCGTGCAGGTGCGGGGGCAGTAGTTACAAAGTCTCTTAGCCGTGTTCCATGGGAAGGTTATCCAAATCCTACTGTGCTTGGAGTTGGGGCCGGGGGCTGGATAAATGCAGTAGGTCTATCAAACCCAGGCGCGTCAAACTTTGCTCAGATGATTGAAGCTAACAGAGATATTCCAATTATTGTCAGTCTGGTTGGCTCAGTTCCAGAAGACTTTGAATTTATGGTTAGGGAATTTGCGCGTTGTCGTGTTACAGCATACGAGTTGAACTTGTCGTGTCCTCATGTAGCTAAGGTAGGGCTTGAAGTAGGCGATGACTTTGAGCTGGTAAAAAGGATCGTTTCCACCGTCAAATCAGTCTCTACCGTGCCAGTCATCGTAAAGGTGGGTCTTGGGACAGTTCACTATCTTGATACTGTGGGTGCAGCAGTTGATTCTGGAGCTGATGCAATAACTGCAATAAACACAGTACGTTCCATGGTAATTGATGTTGAGACGCAGAGACCAATTCTTAGCAACAAATTTGGAGGACTCTCTGGTACACCCATAAAGCCGATTGCCGTGCGTTGTGTCTATGAGATATCTTCCAAATATGACATTCCGATAATTGGTTGTGGTGGAATTTCCTCATGGGCTGATGCAGTGGAATTTTTTTTGGCCGGGGCATCTGCTGTACAGCTGGGCAGCGCGGTGGGTGATAATTGGATGAGTGCATTTGACGATATCAATAAAGGAATATTTGCGTACATGAAAAGAAAGAATTTTGCCAACGTGTCGGAGATGGTGGGAATTGCAAAGAAATGTTAATTTCCCATTCATGGTGACTGTGGAGAAGATTGTAAACGAAACACCAACAGTTAGGACCTTGGTATTCTCTGATCAGGTAATGTCTGCCGCACTTCCAGGACAATTTGCTATGGTGTGGGTTCCCGGCATCAACGAATTACCGATGAGTGTAATGATCTGGCAAGAGGATGGAAAGGCTGCATTCACAGTGAGAAAGCATGGACCGGCATCAACTGGTTTATTCAACATATCGGTAGGACAACAGATCGGCATACGCGGACCATATGGAAATCATTTTGATCTAAAAGAGGGAAATCTGATGCTTGTCGGTGGGGGGACTGGACTAGTGCCGTTGATGAGACTCTTGACTTTTGTTCGGCCTAGTGATGATGTTACTGTCTTGATTGGTGCAAAGACCAAAGATGAAGTCTTTTTTGAGAATCTGGCCATAAAACTATTAGAAAGAAATACTTGCAGTGTCATTGTATCTACTGATGATGGTTCGTATGGTGTGAAAGGGTTTGTCACAGATATTGTCGACAAACTTGTTTCCGAGCAACGTTTTGATGGGATATATACATGCGGTCCAGAGGCAATGATGTACAAAACAGTCAAGTCTGCTAATTCACGGGGGATCTTTGTACAAGCCAGCGTTGAGCGCATGATGAAATGCGGCGTAGGAATATGTGGAAGCTGCTGTATGGGGGGCGATCTTATATGTAGAGATGGGACAGTGTTTGATGGTGAACATCTTTTGGCAAACAAGGAATTCGGCCATTTTTACAGAAACAAGGCTGGAATCTTGGAAAGTTATTGAATAGATACATGCCTATCGCAGAATTATCGTGTTAGGGCCGTAGATCTGGGGCTATTAAACCATACTTTAATTGACCAGCAAGGTTTAAAATAAATCATGAAATTATTGCGGTGAAGGCTATGGGAACACCAAAAATCGTGCTTACTGCAGATCGAACCTTAATGTCTCCATATCGGGGATTATCTTTGGCCACCTTCTTTGGGTGTGCACCTGCACTTGATCCACATCGTGACAAAACCAGTTTTTGGTATAAGGTTTTAAAAAATCAGGTCACCCCGAAAATACTGTTTGATTTTATATGCAACTATGTCCCACACACCAACGGTGTTGCAAACTATGCCCCATACGGCCTAAGAAAGCTTGAAGCAGGACTTTTGCGTGATGGTTTTAGTAGACAGGATGTGGTGGTAGCTCACCCAGATCATATTGAAAAGTTCATCGGCCCTGATACATTAGCTATTGGCACCTATGAGATGGATCCGTTAGGAATGGGTCCTGTCACCATGACATTTACTTATGGACGAAAACAGATTTCATATGATGAGTACTATAACGCTGAATTACATCGTAGGATTAAAGCTGCAAAACAAAAGACCGGTAGTAAAGCCAAGGTGATTTCTGGTGCATCTGGAACATGGCAGTACAACTATGATCCAGAAAAGATCGGTGAATTTGGAATCTATGCAATTCTAGAAGGTGAGCTTGGTGGTATAGCACCTGAAATTGATGGACATGCTGGTAGATTCTTCAATTATCTGATTAATGGCGATTTTGATAATATGGATCCGTTCAGAAAACGGAGTGACTTTAAGGTTAACATAAAAGAGTTTGAAAGAAACGGAAAAAAGATCCATGGCAGATTTGTTAATTTTTGGGACAGGCCAGAACTTGAAGAGATTCCAGAGATAGTGGAACCTAGTATGCATGGTATGGTTGAAGTGATGCGGGGATGTGGTCGCGGATGCAAGTTCTGTGATGTCACACTTCGATCGTTGAGATACTATTCACCTGAAAAAGTCAAAAAAGAGATTGAGGTAAATATGAAAAAGGGCGGTACTACCTCAGCTTGGATTCACAGCGATGACATATTTGTTTATGGGATGGATCCTAGGACCGCAAAAGGAATGGAACCTAATAGAGAAGCATTGGAGGAATTGTTTACTGCAATCATGTCCACTGGCGTTGCGCACACCAACCCCACACACGGAACACTAGCAGGAGCAATAGCAGACGAAAAACTAATTCCTAATATATCTAAAATCATCAAGGCAAATTCTGCTAATATGATTGGCATACAAGCGGGATTTGAGACTGGTAGTTTGAGGCTGATTGGTAAATATGCCGACAGAAAGCTTGCTCCTTATTCACCAGACGAATGGCATTGGGTAGTCAAAGAAGGAGTCAAAACTCTGAATCAATACTATTGGGTTCCTGCATTTACGTTGATCATGGGTCTGGATAATGACGAGACTCCAGAAGACTCGTGGGAGACCATCCGTTTGATCAGTGACTTGGAACATGAGCAACCAGATTCAATGTTTACTACCACCGCGCTTACGTTCGTCCCCATTGGACTATTGGAAAAGTCAGACTTTTTCAATATTGGAAACGAGATGACGCCTGCACAACTAGGTGTACTTTACAAGACTTGGCAGCACAACTTTAAGTATGGAATTCAAAAATTTATGAACAAGACGGGGGCCAAAGGGCCGCAAAAGTACTTTTTCAATATGCTTGCACGCTCACTTGGTGGTATTCCTCTGGGTGCAATGGAACGTTATGCCCGTAAGAAGAGCACTGAGCATGAGAAAGTGATTGAGGCTGTCAAGGCAAAGTATTGGTAATTTTTGGCTTGTCAAGATTTGAAACAAGCCTACAAATATGTCATATCTCCTATTTGGTGCCTGATACTGTCTATCTTATTTTATCGTGATAATACTATGGGTAATCGGCAGACCTTCTAAGGCAATTTTTGACAAAATGCCCTATACGTATTGTAGCTGCTTCCTACAGTCAAAATCTTGATTTTTTTAGGTGGTGATGCAGGATAAACAGGCAGTCTATCTCATGTAGAATGTATGATGGATCTCATATCAAGGCTAGTCGACTGGTACAATAATTTGGAACACATGTCCATCAAAGATGAGATAGAGACTCCTGAACAGGCATATATGCGTAAACAGCCACCACCAAATATAACAAACTAGAAGATGGAGAAAAACATACAGGCATAATCCCATTGTGAACTACTTTTGGGATTGTATACAAATACATAAATTCATAGAGTTTTATCTTGTACTATGGCAACTCACGGTTCGCTTACCAAAGCGGGAAAAGTCAGGGGGCAAACCCCAAAGGTGGAAGGCAGAAAGATTGTAGGCACTAACTCTAGCCTCAGAAACAAGAGCAACTTTAGAAAGCGATTTGTATTGGGTAGGGTTCCAGGCCAAAACAAATCTGGGCAACGAAGAAGGAGACGCTAGCAACTTCTTGTTGTGTGCATACATTTGTTTGTAACAAAGATTTGTCATACTATCATTATTACCTGTATTGTGGATACGTTTCCTTTTTTTGGTTGTGATGGCAGCTTTTGAAATTTATAATTTTTTCTTTCTGTTGGAAAATTAATGGTGTTGACATGTTGCCCTAAATTTTTTGTTTGTGCAATCCCAAAAGTAGTTCGCATTGAGATTATGCATGTATGTCTTCCTCCATCCCCTCGTCTGTTATATCTTGTGGTGGCTGTTTACGCACATATGCCTGTGCAGGGGTCTCCATCTCATCTTTGAGAGACATATG
>CAZIHR010000112.1:0-8094 GCA_964538885.1 uncultured Nitrosopumilaceae archaeon | reverse complement strand
GGAGACCATGAAGATACTTGCACTGGAGGTCACAGACGACTCCGTGGGGGACTCGACCATGTTCGAGTCGCTACTAGGACAGGTCGTGGACACGGACTGTGCCAAGAATGCGGACGACGCACCGCACAGGGAACCTCCTGCCGTGCCCCATTTCGATTATGATGGTATGAGATACGAAAACTATCTTGCGTCCGGCGTCTCTCCACTCGCGTCATTCTCCCCGCGCTCCCGCCGAAATCGGATCGCGCCCGACCTGCTACTTGGCGACGCCGCGTACGGATCAAGGAAGAATATTGCCGCATGCGCGCGGGCCGGGATGGCCCCCGGCATCATGCATACGATCAACGTGACGGCGCGTGGTAAGGGATCCGGAGACGCGTGGGGCGTGTCCGTAAGGGATCAGATGGGTGGAAGCCCCTATGTGACGCGCCTAGCCCTATGGATAGGGAGGAAAAGCGGGAGAACCAGGTATATTGGAAGGCCCGCATAGGCTACGGCAAACGCTGGCTCGTAGAGAGTGTGTTTTCGGCGTTCAAGCGCATGTTCGGAGTGCACGTGATGGCCCTCAAGTGGGAAAACATCGTGCAGGAGATAAGACTCAAGGTGATCCAATACAACAAGTGGAGGGACGAGTCGATCGCGCGAGAGGTGGGAAGAGTGACGCCGTGACATCCATGTGGCCGTCTGACAGGTATGTGGTAACACACAGATGGCGAATTAGGAAACAGAGTTTGAGAATCACTACTTATATATTCTTCTTTTACTATATGATTATTGTTGAATCTTGTCTGTTCACACAATGTCCGCAGATGTCGTCATTATCTATTGCTATCATTACTCCTAACAATTATGTCTGTCACTTTTGTAGTTGGTGATGGACTATACAATAGCGCGTTGGCTGCTACTGGAGTACCTGGTGCTCCGACCAATCTTGCAGCAATATCTGGAAATGGAGAAATAGAATTATCTTGGACGGCTCCCGCCGACACAGGTACCTCTGCCATAACGGACTATACCATAATGTATAGGGAACAGTCAGGGGGTGTAAACGTGGCGTGGACTTCATATGATGACGGCACATCCAATGTTACGACTGCTACCGTAAAGAATCTGACAAATGGCAAATACTATGAATTCAGAGTAGGTACTGTAAATGATCAAGGCCGTGGACCTTGGGCTACCACATCAGCTACACCGGGTATTCCTGGTGCCCCAACAAATCTCACTATAACTACTGATAATGCACAAGTTGTTTTAACGTGGACGAAACCCTCAAACAACGGCGGTTCGGCGATCTCAGATTATATTATCCAGTATAGACAGGGGACTGACGAGTTTGTCACATTTAAGGACGGCAAGTCGGCAAAGGAAACTGCCACAGTGACGGGACTGATCCCAGGTGAATCTTATGACTTTCGGGTGTCAGCAAGGAACCAAATTTCTGAAGGGCCATGGTCTGATGTAGTGCCTGCCACGCTACCTAAAGTCGTGCCCTATGCCCCGACAAATCTAACTGCAACATCTGGTAACAATTTCATCAATCTCACTTGGACTCCACCCTCTTTTGATGGCGGGGATGACATAACTTATTATATGATAAATCTTCGCTCTGTAAGCAACGGTGTCGGTACTGGTGCGTGGACTGGATTTCCAAAACCTTCACTACAAACTGCTACATCACGTGACATAACATCTCCATTTGGTACATTCTACGAGTTCAGGGTGGCTGCGGTAAACTCGATAGGTGTGGGACAGTGGTCAAACACGGTCATCTCTGCAGCGGGTCTTCCAAGTGCCCCAATACACCTTCAAGCTGATGCATCTGCCACAGAGGCAACACTCTCTTGGTCTGCTCCCACGGATAGTGGCACTGCCATATCTGACTATATCATACAGTACAGAAAGGGGGCTGGTGTATTTACCACATTTACGGATGGTGTGAATCCAGACACAATGGTAAAGATAACCGGCCTGACCGCTAGCACATCCTACGAGTTCAGGGTGGCCACGGTAAATTCTGCCGGGCAAGGTCCTTGGTCTAGTATAATGTCATTTCAAACTCTTGCTCCTACTGTCCCCGGCGTACCGACCCATCTAAATTCTATCATAGGCATTACCTCATACCAAATTTCATGGAATGCCCCAACTGATGATGGCGGCTCCAAGATCATCGGATATCGGCTTTCGTTCAAGAATAGTGACTCATCCACTTGGATTACACACCCAGATATACAGTACGCCACATCTGTATTATTCTCTGGTGTGTTTTCTTCGCCCTTTTCTATCGACTATAGGGTGGCCGCGATCAACTCTGTTGGACAAAGTGATTGGACTGATCCAATCACAGTCTCAAAATAATCAATGAGGCGTTCCATCTTTGGTAGTAGCTGGACAAAGTGATTGGACTGATCCAATCACGATCTAGGTTAAATGACTGATTCAACATTGTATAATCGCACTTTAAAAAAAAGCCCGAATCATCTCACACATGATGTCAATATATACAAGATGAAACATCCACAGTTCCTAGATGTGCAGAGCAACGATATTACAACACATCAAGTTACAATCTATGCCGATGGGGGATATCAAGGTATAATAGATGTACCCGGTATCAGGATGCTTACGCCATTCAAGAAGAAGAGGCAAAAGCTCACCGCAGAACAAAAGGAATACAAATTACATTCAAAAATACGAATCTATGTGGAGCATACCATTCTAAAAGTCAAGAGATGTCAAATTATGCGAGATATATAGGAATCCACTCAAAATGTATGACACAATTAATGATATTGTGTGGGTTGGTCAATAACAGAATTTTGTGGAAGACAGCCTAGTTAGAAATTCAGTTGAATGACATGTCAGTATAGACATGGCGTGTAATTGGGGATCGCTTCTTATACGTATAGGGGTATTTTGTCAAAAATTGCCTTAGAAGATCTGCTAGTTACACTGATTCATGTATAAGATTTAATTACAAATCTATGATGTGTTAACCGTTGGATATTTCCGAGCTTAAAGTTGGAACAATTATTGAGGGTTCAAAATGGCCTGAACCTGTACTTGTTGAGAAGATCACTGCAATTGGAAACGACATCCAGTTGATAGGTGCTACTGTTCACAGCAATGAATATGTGAATGTGATTCTTTCAAACGACGAATTGCAAAACATTCACCTTAAAACTATTTCTTGTGACTTTTCAAGTGAACCGTGGAAGGTATTTCTAGGGCTGGAAACAATCCGATACCGCTTTGCTTCAGAATATGATCCGTGGCTTGCAATGAATACATCTAAAGTTGATCCATTGCCACACCAAATTGAGGCAGTTTATGGCAAAGTATTGAAAATGCCGAGGATCCGATTTTTGCTTGCACATGATCCCGGTGCTGGAAAAACAATCATGGCAGGACTAATAATCAAGGAGATGAAACTTAGGAACCTTGCAGAAAGAATTCTGATTGTTGTTCCGGGTCATCTAAAGGATCAATGGCGACGGGAACTAAAAGATAAGTTTGAGGAGACCTTTACAGTAGCAGATAGAGGCACTACAAATTCACTTTACGGGCAGAATGTCTGGGGACATCAAAATCACTTGATTACCTCTATAGACTTTGCAAAAAGAGATGATATACTGTCTTCCCTAGAAGCATCCCAGTTTGACCTAATTATTGTTGATGAAGCCCATAAGATGGCCGCATACAAGTACGGTGACAAGATAACAAAGACTGGAAGGTACAAGCTTGGCGAAACACTGTCAAAAAACACAGAACATCTATTGTTCCTTACTGCAACTCCGCACAAGGGAGATGTTGAGAATTTCCGATTATTTTTGGATTTGCTTCAGCCCGGGTTTTTTGCCACTTCCGAACTACTTGAGGAGTCAATTGAAAAAAACGAGAATATGCTTTTTATGAGACGAATCAAGGAGGACATGAAAAACTTTGATGGGAATCCATTATTCCTACCAAGACATGTTTCATCCCCCTCTTATGATCTGTCACACTTGGAGAGAGAACTATACCGCAAGCTTACAGATTATGTAAAGAATCAATTCAACAAGGCACTAAACTCTGAAAAGAAACGTAACATTGGGTTTGCATTGATCATTCTGCAACGAAGGCTTGCATCAAGCTCATATGCTTTGTGGAAGTCATTGATACGAAGACGCGATAGGCTACAAGAGATGTTAGATAACTTTGAAAATTCCAAAAAATCCAAACCCAAAATGTTTGACTTTGACGAAACCGACGAGATGAGTGAAGAAGATCGTTGGGTGCAGGAAAGGGTATGGGAGACCTTAAGCATTGCAGAAAACCGAGAGGAATTGGAACGAGAAATTCAAACCCTTGAAGATCTTATTGTAGATAGCAAAAAAGTAATTGATCAAGATATAGAAGTCAAGCTTGAAAAGCTAAGGGAGACCATGCATTCCTTAGAGGAAAAGGCAAAATCCAAAAAAATATTGATCTTTACCGAATCAAAGGACACTCTTGAGTATTTGGAAAAAAGAGTCAAAAGCTGGGGGCATACTGTAACTGTCATTCATGGTGGAATGACATTAGAGGAGAGGATCCGAGCTGAAAAAACATTCAAGACAGAGACACAGGTAATGATTGCAACTGAGGCTGCCGGTGAGGGTATCAACTTGCAGTTTTGTCACCTGATGATAAACTATGACATACCTTGGAACCCAAACCGTTTGGAGCAGAGGATGGGGCGAATTCACCGATATGGACAAAAGTTTGAGGTGTTTGTGTATAATCTACTTGCACGCGATACTGTGGAGGGGCGAATATTCAAAAGACTGTTTGAAAAACTGGAAGAAATCAAATCAAAGATGGGCAGCGACAAAGTTTATGATATCATAGGCGAGGTCTATCATAATGAGAATCTTGCCACGTTACTATCTGAAGCGGCAGTTGGTGCAAGGACAGAAGAAGAGATTTTCAAGACACTTGACATACATGTTGATGAAGAGTTTATTGCAAAAATCAAAGATGATCTGGGAGACACACTTGCAACAAAACATATCGACTTTACTAGAATAGCAGAACAAAAGCAAAAGGCAAAGGAGAACAGACTTATTCCCCAATATACCGCAGAGTTTTTCCAAAAAGCATTTGCAAGAGCAGAAGGGAAGATTCGAAGTAGAAATGGAAATCTTTATGCAATTGATTCAATTCCATATCAGATTCGTAAGATTGCCGAGATTGACAGGTTTAGGAGATCCTTTGGCCCAATAACAAAATCATATCCCAAAATTACATTTGCAAAGGATGTAGGGGCGCAGGATCAAGATGCTGAGTTTCTTACATTCGGACATCCCTTATTTGAGGCAATATTAGAGTGGATAAGTAAAAACTTTGGATCAGACTTGCAGGCAGGTGCAAAATTTACGGATTTGTCAGGCTATCTAGACGGATTTATCGTATTTTATGAAGGGCATATCTCAGATGGACTCGGGCATGTTGCAGGAAAGAGATTATTTGCGTATTATGTGGATTCCAGAACCGGACTGGTGGAGTTTATAGAACCTTCGATTCTGTGGGATTTGGAAGAATCATCAGGACATTCAGAACCCGTCAACACTGAGGAACTAAAGAACAAGACCACGCCACGAATCATTGAAAACCTACAGGACTACAAGCAGGAACTACAAAAAGAAAGAGACAGACAGGCAGAAATCAAAGAGAAATATGGTATAAACTCGCTTGGCATCCTTATTCGTGATCTAGATAGAGATCTTGTAACACTAAGACAGCGGCAGGCAGCCGGCGAAAATGTCGACCTAGTAATAAGGAACAAAGAAGAGAGGCAGCAACAGTATCGTGACAACAGGGTTGAACTGGAAGATTATATTCAGAGGGAGAAAAGCCTCACGATCTCAAGCCCTGTCTTTCTTGGGATGGTCAAGGTGTCACCCCCATCTGTAATAGATGAAAATCTCAAAAAAGATCCTGAAACAGAAAACATTGCTATGAGAATAGTAATGGAATACGAGACAAGAAACGGTAGGAGGCCAAAAGATGTATCCAAGGAAATAGGCCCAGGTTATGACATAAAGTCATATGATGACCAGGGAAACATACGATACATCGAGGTAAAGGGACGAAAGGGTAGAGAAGAGGTTGGACTGTCTAAAAACGAATGGTTTAGAGCCAGACAACTAGGTTTGGACTATTACTTGTATGTAGTCTGGAATGCCGAGGCATACCCAGATGTAACAGGCCCTAAAATCATACGCGACCCTGCCCACAATTTAACTGCAACAAAGAACGTCTACTATATGATAAGTTCTACAGAGATCGAGGAAAAATCTGAATGACTTTACGAAGGCTGGTAGAAGAATACTTTCCAGTAAGAAAAATAAGTGAATTGTCATCAAAAGAAAAGACCATTAGACATGGTCACATTTCGACAATGCATGTGTGGTGGGCCCGTCGTCCTCTTGCCGCATCACGTGCTACACAATATGCATCTCTAATCAACATGCCCGAAGATGGAAAAAAATTAGAAAAGACACTTAATTTTATTACAAAAATTTCAGAGTGGAAAAATTCCCTTGATGGCAATCTGTTTAGATCTGCAATGGATAACATCTTCAAGTCAAATGGGGGAATAGCTCCGAAGGTACTAGATCCGTTCGGGGGGGGGGTTCTATCCCTCTTGAAGCGTTACGTCTGGGATGTAATACTTTTGTAACGGATTACAATCCTGTTTCCGTACTGATTCAGAAATGCATTCTGGAGTTTCCCCAAAAGTTTGGTGCATCAAAAAAGGACGATTTTGGGTTTTCTAGTACTGGTAACAACAGATTGTCTGAGGATGTTTTGAAATGGGGAAACTGGGTTTTGGAGGAAGTAAAAAAGGAGATCGAACAATTTTTTCCAGATGGTGATGATAAAAGCAAGTCGGTTGGATATATATGGTCTAGGACCATACCGTGCCAAAACCCGAGGTGCAAAGCAGAGATCCCACTGTTCAGGGACTATTGGTTGGTAAGAAAGGAAAAGAAAAGAATAGCACTCTATCCTACGGTTTCAAAAAAGAAAATTTCATTCAGAATTGTGGGAGATGACAATCCGATACCCGATTCCTTTGATCCATATAAGGGAAGCGTGGCTAGAGGCGTTGCCACATGTCCTGCATGTGGTACTAGTATTGACCCGTCGTCCATCAAAAGACTATTTGCTGATGGAAAATCTGGTGAGGTCATGGTGGCAGTAATTGCAAGAAGTGAGAGTCATCCGGGAAAATTATACAGACTGTCTACCAAAAAGGACATAACTGCATTTGAAAATGCGGCAAAGGTGATTGCGGCAAAAGAAAAATCTTTGACAAAGATAATAGGGTATGAGGCAGTACCTGATGAGCCTACACCGGATGGTAGTGGTAGTGGTGCGGAAAGAGGATTTAACGTAAGAAATTATAATCTCATGTCGTGGGGAGATCTTTTCAACCCTAGACAAAAACTAACGATGATTACTTTCTTGGAGAAGATACTAATTGCATCTCCCAAAATTTTTGTTAATACTAAAGATGAGGAATACGCAAAGGCCATAATCACATACTTGGGAATAACACTAGACAGGATGGCAGATAAGAACTCTAACTTGGTTCGATACAATGTAGGAAGAGAAACAATTGAGCAAACATTCGGAAGACAGGCATTGCCCATAATATGGCACTATGCAGAACTAAACCCGTTTACAAGTGTGGGGTGGCCAAACATGCAGGACTGGATTCAAAGAGTTATAGAACATTGTTCTGTAATCGACAACTGTCAAATTCACATATCTCAGTCTACAGCAACATCTTTGCCATTTGAAAATGATTTTTTTGATGCTGTATTTACCGATCCGCCATACTATGACAACATACCCTATTCCCATCTTTCAGATTTTTTTTATGTATGGCTCAAAAGAAGTATTGGTAACTTGTACCCTGAACTATTTTCAACTCCACTCACTCCGAAATCAAACGAAGTGGTAGCATATGGAAATGGTAAAGGTGGTCTAGAAGAAGGAAAACAGTTTTTTGAAAAAATGTTACAAGTTTCCTTTCAGGAGATTTCTCGTGTCTTAAAACCAAAT
>CAZIHR010000111.1:0-8576 GCA_964538885.1 uncultured Nitrosopumilaceae archaeon | reverse complement strand
AAACTTGTAGATCTTTTTGTAATGTGCAAGATCTTTCAACAACATGCCAACTCAACTAATAGTATTTGGATCAGCCTACAGAAATTTTTATGCAAAAAGGACAAAATTTACGCACGATGTTAACAAGTACTATTATGTGGTTCTTTAGTTAAATCAAAACTTGTTTATCTTTCTGATGTGAGATATGATTCCAGTATAATCTATATCACCCATGCCTGCATCTAGTGCTTCTTGGTATATCTCTTCAGCCTTTTTGATCATGGGGAGTTTTACATCTAGCTCCACAGCGGTGTCAGTCATTGCAGAGATGTCTTTTTTGAGATTTTCCAGCGTGAATGTGGGGTTGTGATCTCCGTTGATCATCTTGTACGCTTTGTTCTGACTCATTCCCGTCTTAAAGTAGGTGGAGTTTAGCACTTTTAGAAATTTTTCTGGCTTGATTCCTGCTTTTTCAACTAGAATCATTCCCTCAGACAATGCAAGTGCCAACATTGTGATCTGAAGATTCATTGCAAGCTTTACCGTGTGCGCGGCACCATTATCTCCAAGATAGAATACTTTGCTTCCAATTTTCTCAAATATTTTTCTGTATCTCTCAAATTTGTCGTTGTCTCCTGATCCGATTACCACTAGATCACCAGAAATAGCTACATTGGGACCTCCCATGACTGGCAGATCTAGTTTTTTGATGCCGTGGCCTGCAAGTCTCTCTGTGATGTTCCTTGACTCAAAGGGGCTTATCGTACTCATGTCAGCTATGGTCAAGCTTTTGTGTTTTCCTTTGATGATGCCATCCTTGCCAAATACCACTTTGTTTACTGCATCTGCATCCTTGACTATAATTATGACCAGCTCTGAATTTTGTGCAACTGACATTGGCGAGTCTGCTACGGTGGCTCCCATATCTTCCAGATCCTTTGTCTTTTGCCTTGTCCGATTGTATATGACAAGTGAAAAACCTGAATCAAGTAGATGTAATCCTACTGCCCTTCCCAGCATCCCGATACCTATTATTCCGATTTTCATTTCTTGCTCATGTGTGGAAACCTGATTTAATGCCTTTCTTCATCGCTGATCTTCCATTGACCACTGCCAAGCCTTGATGCAACAAACTCGATATGCCCTATGTTCTTGTCCCCTTTTCTTACTTTACCGTAGTCAAATTTCTTCATGCGGAATACTCTCTCCTTTGGCTTGTATCCGCCTTCTATTACCTTGACCCTGAATCTCTTACTTGCCTTGATGATCAGTTTTCTTGCTGCTTGTACATCGCCCATCCATGAGAACATCTCAAAATCCCCAAAGTTGGACGTGGATATGGTATAATGGTATAGTCTGGCCTCCAAGTTTATCTTTTTCTCTCTAGAGTGGGAATTTAGCCATTCTACCACTTCTTTGCCGTGCCCCTTTTCCACTCCAAAGGTCTCCGAATCTCCCATGCCTGTCTTGTGTGGTGTAGGTAATAATTATTTTTGAATAATCAGTTTGGGCTGGACCCAGCTAGAATGAGAACGCGTACTTTCATACAGCTTAAAGCCCGCAGAGGGAGGACGGGGACATGACAAAAACCAAGTTCACCCCCGACCAAAAGATCCAGATCGTACTGGAGTCGATCAAGGCCGGCATAGGCACGACCGAGCTATGCTGCAGGCACAACGTACATCCCCAGACGTTCCAGGCGAGGAGACAGAAGTTCCTAGACGCGGGCAAGGCCGGCCTGAGCCGCTACGGAAAGAGTGACCCAGTCAGGGCCATCAAGAAGGAGAACGGAGACCTCAAGCACATCATCGGCGAGCTGACAATCGCCAACGACGCCCTAAAAAAACCTTGGAGGCAGACAGAGATTGAGCGCGGCCAAGCTGATGCAGGATCAGCTGAGCCTGCGCCGGTCCTTGGAGTGTGCGGGCGTCTCAAGGAGCCAGTGATACTATGAGCGCAGGCCCCAGGAGATCGTGCTGGATCCGGATGTAGTGGACGCTTTGTGCCTTGCCATTGGGTAGTATACGGCGGGCACCCAGGAGATCGTGCTGGATCCGGATGTAGTGGACGCGGTACGCCGTATAGGCATGAAGCGGCCCACGTACGGCACGCGGCGCATGGCCGCCCAGATAGCACGGGGGACCGGGACCCCGACAAACCGCAAGCAGGTGCAGTGGATATACCGCAAAATAGGCCACATACAGCCACAAAAGAAGAACGAGATAATCCGCGCGGGCCGCAGGCTCTTCAAGCCCGAGGCCCCGAACCGGCTGTGAGAGACGGACATCACCTACGCCTGGTGCGGAATAGACGGGTGGTGCTACTGCTTCAACGTGGTGGACTGCTTTACGCGCAAGTGGATCGCGTACGCGTTTGACGTCCATGCCGCGAGGGATGTTGCAATCGACTCGATCACAAACGCGGTTGCCACCGAAAAGCCGGACTGTTCGAGACTGCGGCTGCGCACTGACAACGGTAACCAGTACACGAGCCACGATTTTAGAAAGGCAGTCAGGGCCATGGACATCGGCAGGCACGAGTTCATCTGGAAGAACACGCCGGAGCAGAACGGGCATGTCGAGTTGTTCCACAAGACCCTCAAAAAGGAATACATCTGGCCTCGGGAGTTTGCCAACTACCAGGAGGCAGAGCAGGCCATCGCGGAAGCCTTTGCAGACTACAACAACGTGAGGATCCACTCTTCCATCGAATACATGACCCCGACAGAATTTGCCGAACTGTGGGAGATGACAAATAAATGACCCGCCAGACCGTATGTAAAATCATGCCGAAAACAGTAACATTTTGTGGGGTCCACTCCACTAGGACAAATTACATTGTATCTAGGATGACGTGCTTTACTATTTTATTGATGTACAACGAATGAATGATATGTAGATTCTTGCTCTATTTGGATCTGACTATACTTACATTGGCCACATTCAAATTTCAAATAAAGTTATAATACGTGAGCCCAAATTATCTCCATAATGACGTGACTTGTGGCACATTTGGGCTAACTGATAGTGTCACCATATTTTTGTATGGTAAAATAGAGGGATGCTCTGATGTAACCACTATACCATTTCGATAGAAATCGATAACCACAAGTTCTATAAGATATGGTAGGAAATACATATTGTGAGACTAGAGGAAAAGGTTGCAATAATCACGGGGGCATCAAGTGAGATAGGTACAGGAATTGCGAAAAAATTTGTTGAAGAGGGTGCCAAAGTAATTCTCATGGCAAGGGATCTCAAAAGACTAAAATCTGCACAAAAAAAAATTGGGGCTCATAGCAATACCGCGTCTGTACAGTGTGACCTGACTGACGAATCTCAGGTGATGCAGGCGGTAAATCAGGTAACTGACACATATGGTAAAATAGACATACTGGTAAATAATGCAGGTACGATAAATGACCCTGTACACTTTCATGAGATGCATGACTCTGAGATCAAAAAACTTGTAGATGTAAACATGCTCGGAGTGTTTAGTATCACAAGGATGGTGCTTACAAAGATGTACGAAGCTCAAGGTGGATCCATAGTAAATATAGGATCAATATCCGGTAACAGAGCAATACCTAGAGTTCATCTTGCAGCATACGCTGCTACCAAGGCAGCAATTGCCATGTTCACCAAAGCAATAGCAGTAGAATATGCAAGAAGACATGTAAGGTGTAACTGTGTCAGCCCAGGAATAATTAACTCGGGCATGATAAAACCATACTTGGATGATCCAGAGGCAAGAAAAATAATTGAGGAGAGAATACCACTAGTAAGAATTGGTGAGCCAGAAGATGTGGCAAATGCGGTTCTATTTTTGGCATCAGATGAAGCCAGCTGGATCACAGGAACCATACTTAATGTGGATGGTGGAAAGACTGCATCGGAGGGCTAGTTCCACACCGAATTGCCCTTGAGAGCAGACGAGCAACGCGCACGGGTTCTGGAATAGAACCCTGTAAAGTAAGACCATCTAACAGACGTGTAACATCAGCAACACTGCATCCATATCTTCGGACAAATAATTCTGCAAATGTATGCAGATGGATCTTTTCTCGTGGACCCAAGTTGCCATACGCGGCAAGTTTAGATTTGCGTGATTGTGAAAAGCGATCACGAAGAATCGAGCCTATACCATCAGAGTCTCGGTAAGAGATTCCAATGACAGGAATGCAGAGTAACTCATAAAGGCGCTTGAGATTTACTACATTATACAACGACATCACCATTCCTGAAACCAGTAAATAGCTGATATCACTTCTCTGAAGTCTTTGAAACATGGACAAGATCACGTCTGTCGCGTCATCTCCACCCACTGTCGTATATCCAACAACCACCCCATCCAGTAAAAGATCACCGCGCATCACCACACCAGATAAGACAGATGTGGTAGAGTCATGATCAAAACTTTCTGCTACTGTAAAACCACGAATGCCCCTCTTTTCAAGATATAGTCTTCCTGTCATCTCCCTTCCTAAGATACGCCTTGTAACCAAAAGCAGTGACCCCCATCAATACGGCAGTTATAATGGACCAGAATACAAAATAGCCTATAACAGATTCATCCATTAAAAGATAAACAAACAACAAGAATCTAAGTTTTAGGTTTAGAGGCACAATACTAGAATTAGAATAAGATGATTCCAACTAGATTTAGATCGAGTGTAGACTTGCCTGCGACCACCAGCTAAAAACATCTAAATACGCTTGTGGCCTGACGCGTCTCATGCCAGAGATTACATGTCCTGACTGTGGCAAAAGATTATTTCACGAAAACGACACCACACTAAAAATCCAGCAAACAATACACAACAAGTTCTGTAGAAATACATCAGGTGCCACACACAGCTACATGCACAGGGATCCAGATCACATGGAGACCTTTGATGCTGAAAGAGAAAATGATTCAGCAGGCAATCCAGTACTGAAAAAGTAATTTTGATACTTTATAGTTATATCTAAGACAGTTAAGAAAGATACGAATTGTACTCGACACAAAACTTTGATGTCATAATAGTTGGATGTGGTCCTGCAGGATCATCTGTTGCACTAGAAGCTGCAAAGTGTGGAGTCAAGGTTGCAGTTATTGAGAAAGAGAGTACGGTTGCCCAGACTGTACGTACAAGTGGTGTCACATGGATGCAAGATATAAATGAATTCAAAATACCAAAAGATTGTTACAATCCAATAAGAAATTATTCCTTCTGCTCCCCAAACAATACAGTAACCATAAGAGGCACATCTCCAGATGCTGCTGTACTAGATGTCAGAAAGACATATCGCTGGCTGGCGCGACAAGCAGAAAAATATGGTGCAGAGATATTTACTGGCACCACAGTAACTGGAGTAATAAAGGACAGACATGGCAACATAGCAGGAGTAAAATGTTCAAGTCACAATGAAATTATGACATTTAACTCAAAGGTAGTAATTGATGCAAGTGGATTCTCATCCACAGTATGCAGGGCAATGAATCTAGTAAAGCGATGGAAAAAATTTGGGGCCGGTGCAGAAGTTGAAGCAAAAGCCGAAAATGTCAATGTCGATACATGGTGGCTCATGGTAGGACAGAGATATTCACCAGCCGGATACGCATGGATCTTTCCCACAGGCAAGGACACCGTCAGAATCGGCGTAGGTGTGGGGAGACCAGAGTCCTCAGTAGATCCAGCAAAGATACTACAAAAGCTGATAAATGCGGGTGAGGGCCCCATTGGAAATCTAGTAAATATAACTCCCCTAGAATACCATTACGGACTTATTCCAAATGACGGACCAACAAGGGAGACAGTACACAACAATTTGATTCTAGTTGGAGATGCTGCTGGACATGCAAATCCACTGGTGCTTGAAGGAATAAGATATGCCATAAGATTTGGCAGGGTTGCCGGTAAGGTTGCGGCAGATGCAGTAAAAAAGGGAACCACAAACAGAAATGCACTATACCCATATGAAGAAAGATGGAAAAAAGAGATTCAAAGCAAGATAAAGTCTGCAGGCAAGGTACAAGAGAGATGGATTGGGCTGACCGACGAGCAATGGGATGCGGAGCTTGACGCCATTAAAGAGCTAAATTCAAGGGAACTGCTTGACTTTATCAGGGCAGACTTTGGGGCAACAAGGATGGCCAAGCTTGCAGTAAATCATCCAAAGCTTGCAGTCAGGCAGTTATTTAGTATGATAAAATATAGATAGATACACATCAAACTAGAATATAACAACCAATTATAATAACGGGCACCATACTCATTTTTCATATGTGTGGTGTTTGTCAACTAGAACCAACACCAACAGAAAAGCTTGTCATAATACCTGATATTCACAATAGGTGTGATGCTGCAGAAGAGATAATTCAGAGAGAAGAACCAGACAGAGTTCTCTTTTTGGGTGACTATTTTGATAGCTTTGATGATACTGTAGAAGATGCAGGCAATACTGCCAGATGGCTTGCAAAATCACTACAACAAAAGAATCGCATACACCTTATTGGCAACCACGACCTTAACTACATGACGGAGAATCCAAACATAAAATGTACTGGATACAGTCCAGATAAACACATAGCAATAGATAGATGTCACATAGAATGGAAAAAGCTTGAAATATACTGCTGGGTTGATGATTGGCTAATTACACATGCAGGTTTATCCAGAAAATTTTACGAGTGGCAAAGGAAAAAAAATGATACAGTACAAAACGTCATAAGACGTGCCAGACACGACATTGTAAATATTGATGACATGAATATTACTAAAGAGTTTTTACAGGCAGGAGTATTGCGCGGCGGCATCAACAAATTTGGTGGAATAGTATGGTGTGACTATGGCGAGTTTGAGGACATTCCAGATATAAAACAGGTCTTTGGGCACACAAGAGGAACTACAGTGCGACACCAAAAAACAGAAAATTCAGAACACTATTGCATCGACACACATCTTGGCCATTATGCCACATACCAGAATCACACAATGTCAATAAAGCAGGCAATAAAATAAACACGATATATTATAGTATGATTTTCCATTAAAAAATAATGATGATATAATTATAATTTCAATAGATGTATCATATTATATTGTCAATAGCATTATCGATTTTTTTATTAATTCTGTTTGGCAGTGTTTGCTTTTGCATGTCCATCTACAAGCTGCAAGTACAACTCGTACGCCTTGTCAGCATTTAAATTTCCATGTATTATAGATCGCACTGCACGAATCATTGCAACAGGATGATCAGACTGCCATATATTCCGTCCCATATCAACTCCCACCGCGCCGCATCTCACCGAGTTATATGTAAGATTTAGCGCATCGCGCTCTGGGATCTTTTTACCTCCTGCAACTATTATCGGTACAGGACATGATTTAGTTACCTTTTCAAAGTCATCGCAATAGTATGTCTTGACTATATGGGCACCTTGCTCTGCTGCAATTCTGCATGCAAGTGACAGATAACGAGCATCCTTGCCCAAGTCTTTTCCCACAGCAGTTACCGCCAACACAGGCATACCATATCTTGTTGCTTCATTTACCAGACTGCCAAGATTTGCAATAGTTTGATATTCATATTTTGAACCCACAAAGATGGACATTGCAAGTGCACTTGCATTAAGTCGAATTGCATCCTCAATGCTCACAGTGATATCTTCCTGTGACAGGTCCTCACCAATAATACTAGAACCGCCAGATACACGTAACACCATGGGAACGCCAGTATCAGCAGGTACAGATGTTCTTTGAACTCCGCGGGTAAGCATGAGTGAGTCACAATACTTTAGTAATGGTGAAATTGTCTGTCTAGGGATTTCCAGTCTCTCAGTAGGTCCAAGAAAATAGCCATGGTCTACTGCCAACATGAGAGCTCTGTTGTTGTGCGGCTTGATTATTCGTGCCAATCTATTTTCTAGTCCCCATTCCATCCCGTCAAGTTGGAAAGTCGTGTCACTCATAAGCCTTTCTTATTAGATGTTGCCCAAAAAACATCTAAAAAACAATACTAATCAATTTTTAATCAAGATATGTTCATTTTAATGGATCTCAACAAAACATCAATCAAAAACATGTAAATTTCTTCATATTGCAACTAAATAAGATTTTTACGATAAACTAGTATCATGTAAAATATCTACAAGATGCATATACTTTTGTAAGTAAAATTGTCCACACAGTAAAATTGTAGATGAGTGTGTTGCGACTTGCTCATGATAAAAATCATCGCATACGTAAAAGATGTAAAGCAATGCAGATGGCCCTTTAACTTGTGATAATAATCTTCATCGCATGGTCACCACTTTTCGCATGCTCAAATGCACGCTGTGCCTGTGATATTGAATAGGTATGCGTGATCAGCGGCATTACATCGATTATGCCAGACTCGATCATGTGTAATGCTTCTTTTGTGTCCGCGTCTGACGCGGCATAGCTGGTGATAATGGTGATCTCTTTTGAGTATACTTTGCACATATCTAAATTTACAAATGCACCACGTGAAGGGACGCCAAACATCATCACTGTTCCCCCCTTTCGTACCATCTCAAGTGCATCATTTAGTGCGTTGAGATTACTAGTTGCAACTATGGCCAGATCTACA
>CAZIHR010000110.1:0-2569 GCA_964538885.1 uncultured Nitrosopumilaceae archaeon | reverse complement strand
TATTATAGTAAATTTGGATGGTTTAGTTTTGACGTGTTATGGGTATACAGGCGTGACTTTTCGATCTCTGAAACGACATTCCTAGCCGGCATTCAAGGTTTGTCGTTTTGCCGCCTTGTCGGTTTCCTTTTCTGAGATGCGCCTTGCGCGGCGCATCTGATATGGGGTTTGTGGGCTTGCCCAGATCATATCTCATACCTATTTCAAAATTCAGGTGCAGTTCGGCTAGCGCGCGGTCCGCGCGCTCAAAGGCACTAAAGTTGGGCCATTGGAATGTTAGGTATGCCGCGGACTAAACGCCTAGTATTTGGAGTGGAACCATGGGGATTTGAGCCTAATTGGGTTCAACCCATCAACATAACAGCAAGAAGCGAACCAAGACGCTTACAGTATCCCATCTCACATTTTTACACCTCAAGCTTGTGCATGACCTTTTTGAACTCTGCAAATAACTCTTCAAGTGTGGGCACAAAATATACACCATCAAGTCCGTTTTTGTGCCCCATGAGCTTTTCTGCGATGTTATAGTTTACAGAGTTATCAAGCTTGAGTATTGTGTTAAACCTTTTTCGAAATCCATGATCTGCTTGGACATCATAACGTCCATTATCCTTGATCCTAGTGATACTGCTTCTTGTTATGACGCGGTATATTGCAGATCTTGCCCTGTTCAATGTAAGCTGCCTTGATGACTGACCTCTTGCTGTAAACAGCGGTGTGTCTGTGGTGAAGGATTCTCCCGCTCTTTTACGGCAGTCGTGGTGCAAGTCCAGTACGCTTGATGCTTGTGGTGTAAGAAACGTCCAATATTCCTCTATCTCCCCCGCATAGAGTCTTACTGCGCGACAACCATGTAACATTCTCCTAGTGTGTCCCATGAGGAGTTCGTGATCAAACACACCTATCCTTGCACCCGTCGATATCAGAAAATGGATTAGGGCCACGTCTCGCGCACCTGCCGTATGGGACAACAGAGTTCTGATCTCTCCGGTGGTGTATGCCCGAAGAGCTGGAGGCTTTTGTCTTTGCGGGAACATTTTGCGTATAGTATGAGTTCACGTCCCAAGGTGATTTTGTGCCTAAACGACGGCCAATTGTATGAAAAATTAGGCACGATGTGAACACATACCCAGAATCAAAGCATATCAAGAAACTCTTTTTTTGTCAACTCACATTCAGCGATTATTTCCAATATCAGTCCTTTTCCCAATTCTTTCTTTTTAGGCACTACTGTCCATGCGCCTTGACCGTTATCTAATATTATATGGCTTCCATTCTGACGCGTTGGATAAAATCCCGCCTTTTTTAATGCCTTGATAACATCACGGTATCCAATCACGGGCAGGCTCATATTGATACAGTTATCAGATCTAGTTCCGGATCATTCCTTTTGTTCACTAGATATGACATACACAGAATTATGGCTTTTTTGGTATCTTCAATCGCTTCATCTTTAGTATTTCCTTGTCCTTTGGCCTGGGGTATCTCTAGACAGTAACCTGCATAGAATTTACCATCTTTTTTGACCATAATGTTGTAAACATCTTTTCTCCGCACGCAAATCATTGCGACATTATAGCATATAAAACTAATGTCACAATGTTTGTAGAAAGTCAGGTCGACTGAGGCATTATACCTGAAATTTCAAAACTCAGAATACATTCGGGCATGAATCTGAATCGACCTGAGTGTGTACCCACTGAACTTGTCATCAACCCTACAAATTTCATCATAAGACTTTATGCATAATCTCCTAGCTGATGAATTCCCATGGCACAAAATCAGCCTGAAAATGTGATTATACATAAACTCTACAGTATAGCTGCTACCGCGTAGAATAAATCATATTGCCGTAGCGCGTTATCTTAGTTCTGGTGGTACCATTTTCTCGTACCTTCCTGGCAAATCGATGAAATTCTCACAATATAATCGATTTTGTGATATATACAGGCGTCGCTATATCTGCCAGAAACAGGCAATCATATGAAGATACCATATTTTTTCAACCATGCTACACTCTTTGTATAATCTGGCATGTACATCTTCACAAGATTCCAGAATGCAGGGGGGTGTCCATGTATCCTCAGGTGGCACAACTCGTGCACTATGACATAGTCCATTACATGGTCAGGAGCTTTGAACAGTCTGGAGTTTATCGTGATTGTGCCCCTTGACGTGGCGCTTCCCCACCGACTTTTAAGAGGTTTTACAAGAATCTTAGTTGGATTTACGCCGATGTGAGATGACAGTTCTGTGATACGCTTCATAACGTATGACTCCCCTAACCGGACTTTGAAGTGTATTTCCGTCTGAAATTCCGCATACTTGCTTAAGATCCATTGTTTTTTACTGTTGAGTATCTTCAAAATATCTTGGTTCTGCTTTTCAAATGGGACTCGGATCGTAACGCCGTTTGCATTCACCTGGATCTCAGAAGTCTTTCTGCGCTTACTTCTCACTATGGTACACGGTATTGAGCCCAAGATAGATTGCGTGTCCTCGTTCATAGCACGTTCCTCACAAGTGTTACGGTCTCACTCATCATGTAGTTGATCGCGTTACTGTTTGC
>CAZIHR010000109.1:0-9435 GCA_964538885.1 uncultured Nitrosopumilaceae archaeon | reverse complement strand
TACCTGAATGTTATGTGCCAGATGCTGGCATACGTGGTCTGCGAAGTCTAATCAGGCAGCGCATAAGGCTTGTGCAGGGCAGGACAGTCATAATAAACAGGGTACACAGCCTGCTTGACACTTATGGCAAAAAGATAGATGCAAGAACAATGTATCACCCAGATGCCATAAAACAGATGGAATCCCTGGAACTGGAATCCATACACCACAATATAATGCTGAAGCAGTATGCGCGACAGATACAATTTGCAACAGATGAGATTGAGACATTGGATAAAACACTTGCAGCAGAGGCCAACAACAACGAGTATGCACGACTGCTTACCAGCATGACTGGTGTCGGGATATTCTCAGCACTACTTTTGGCAGTAGAGATTGCCGATATTGGCAGATTTGCCAATCCAAAAAAGTTAGTATCATGGGCTGGTTTGTGTCCAACCATACACCAGTCTGGAGACAAAAAGTTCGTGGGAAAGATCAAAAAGATTGACCGCAACAAGCTTGTCAATTAAATCATGTGTGAGGTGGCAAACATTGCAGTGCAACATGATCCCAAGATGAAGGCAATCTACTAGTATGTCAAAAAAAGACATGCAGACAAATATACTATAGCTATAATTGTGGTGGCCAACAGAATGATCGCCATAATGTGGCACATGTTTCACACTAAACTAGATTATCAATCCCGTAATGATAAACTATACCAAAAGAAGCTCCGCACCATGAAACGTGCCGGTTAGACCAATATGTTTGCCTGCGCATTTCATGTTATAGTATCAACTATACATCTTACCAATGTTTACTAGGCATGGAACGAAAGCGAATCACGACAGCTTACAATAAAACGGCGGGATGGTTAACATAGATGTAATATCTTTCAACAACATCTAGCTTAACTGATAGTATTTAGATCAGTAAACAGAAATTTTCCTGCAAAAAGGATAAAAATTACGCACTAGGTGACCACGTATCTCTGCATACACACAAATTTATCTAATATCAAATAAGATTGTGGCACAATTTTTTGGCACCAATGGCATACGCGGTATATTTCCAGACGATATCACGTTAGAATTCATTCATGACATGACACTTGCAATTGCAACATACTTTGAAAAGGGACCCATTTTGGTTGGCCATGACGGACGTAGATCGAGTCATGTGATCAGCAAGATTGTATGCGCTGCACTGAACTATACAGGACTAGACTGTAACAAGGCAGGGCTGATTCCAACACCATGTTTGGAGTACGCTGTCAAAGAGCGAGAATATATGGGTGGAATCATGGTAACTGCATCACATAATCCACCCCAATACAATGGGATCAAACCTATCGCAAGTGATGGAGTGGAAATATCCAGAGAAGATGAATTGGTTGTAGAAGACATATTCTTACAGAAACGATGGACTGCGGGGGAGAAATATGGAACTGTAGGATGTGACGACGATGTGATTCCTGCATATGTCAAGGCCATTGCGACACATGTAGATATAAAAAAGATTCAAGCAAAGAATTTCAGCATTGTATTGGATATTGGAAACGGAGCACAGGCAGTGGCCGCTCCAATGCTTGCAGAGATGTTAGGATGCAAGACAATCTTAATCAATCAAAATATTGATGGCGAATTTCCAGGGCGTGGCCCTGAACCCACCCCACAGAACCTTGCTGGACTTTCTGATGCAGTGTTGTTGAATAATGCAGATCTTGGAATTGCATTTGACGGGGATGGTGATAGAAGCATATTTTGTGACGAAAAGGGAACGATCATGACTGGAGACAAGTCAGCATTGATACTTGCAAAGCACCTACTAATGAAAAATCCAAGCTCCAAGATAGTCACCTGCATCAATTCGGGCTCAAGTATTGAGGAACTGGCGGCAGAATACAAATCACAAGTTATTCGTACTAAAGTGGGAAGCGTAGAGGTATCACGCAGGATGGTTACAGAAGGTGCGCTGGTCGGATTTGAGGAGAACGGCGGATTTATGTTCGGCACACATAATCAAGTTCGTGATGGTGCGATGACCTTGGCACTTGTGCTGGATCGTATTGCATGTTCTGGAAAATCACTATCAAATTTGAGTCTTAAAGTCCCACAATCATTTACTGCCAAAGATAAAGTTCGATGCGACCCACAACAGGCAAAGTTCATTATAGAACAGCTTGCCAAAGAATTTCCCAGAGTTGACACTACTGAGGGAATAAAGATCACAACGGGTCCTAAAAGCTGGGTCATGATACGTCCAAGTGGAACAGAGCCGATAGTCAGAGTGTATGCAGAAGGACAGAGTCAAGACGAGTTAGATGCACTGATCTTTGAATACCTACAAAAAATAAAATCCATCTTTGCAGACAACACTTTTAAAACCAAAGATTAGCATGATCGCAATGGAGAATGATCCCTAAGGGTGACACAGTTGGGTAAGGCATATTATGTTAAATTTGAAACTCCGGGGGATTTGGTCAATCCCATACTGGAAGCTGTACGAGTAGCATCTACCAGCGGTAAAGTAAGAAAGGGGACAAACGAGGCCACAAAAGCAATAGAACGTGGCACTAGCAAGCTGATTGTGATTGCAGAGGATGTAGAACCGCCCGAGGTAGTAGCACACCTACCAATCCTGTGTGAGGAACAGGGTGTCGCATATGCATTTGTGCCAAGCAAACAGGAACTAGGTAACTCACTAGGAATCGACATCACATCTGCAGCTGCAGCAATTTTAGATGCAGGGGATGCACAACATATAGTTGATCAGGTGGTATCCTCAATTGAAAAAATTAAAGGTGGAAAGACTGATCAATGAGCGAAACCAGTGAAGAGATAACCCAGTCAGAGGTTATTCAAATTGTCGGAAGGACTGGCATTGCTGGTGAAGTGATTCAGGTGAGGGTCAAAATTCTCACAGGCAAGGACAAGGGCCGCATACTTACACGTAATGTAAAGGGATCCATCAGAATTGGTGAGATCTTGATGTTAAGAGAGACCGAGCGCGAGGCAAAGAAGATAAAATAGTTGAGTCATAATGAGTCTTTTAGTAAAACCGTGCAATTTCTGTGATCGACCCGTTGCTAAGGGTTCTGGTACAATGCTTGCAAAAAATGATGGAACAGTGCTGTGGTTCTGCTCTGCAAAATGTAAAAAGAATGCGTTGGTACTAAAGCGAGATCCAAGAAAGCTGAAATGGACCAAAAAATATGTCAAAGGTGGAATAAGAAAGAAGTAAATTGGCAGAGCAGACACTATTCATCATAAAACCGGATGCTGTGGCAAGGGGACTTGTCGGTCAAGTTGTGGCACGATTCGAGCAGAAGGGATTCAAAATTCTCAAGTTACGTATGTTTGTATTCACAATGGAACAGGCCAGGAACTTTTACAGCGTACACAAAGACAAGCCTTTCTTTGAAGAGCTGACAGCATTTATCACGTCGGGTCCAGTAGTAGCTGCAATCATTGAGGGGAATAATGCCATTGCCACAACAAGAATAATGGTTGGTGCAACAAAATCCTTCGAAGCCGCACCAGGCTCCATCAGAGGCGACTTTGGACTTGGATTCAGTGACAATATAATTCACGCATCAGACTCGCAAAAAAGTTTCGAGTACGAGTCGAGGGTAGCATTTGAGTGAACCGGTTTGCCCATACGTCAACCCATTGTGGCAGTCCTAGGTCATGTAGACTCGGGAAAAACATCACTTTTGGATAGAATACGTGGTACCGGTGTACAGGATCGTGAAGCAGGAGGGATAACCCAACATATTGGAGCAAGCTTTCTTCCTACACATACCATCAAGAAGACATGCGGCCCACTATACAAAAAACTGGAAGAATCAGAAAGTCAAGTTCCAGGAATAATGGTGATTGACACGCCGGGACACGAAGTATTTACAAATTTGAGGGCCAGAGGTGGCTCCGCTGCTGATATTGCCATACTAGTGGTGGATGTAAACAGGGGATTTCAACCACAGACAAACGAGAGTCTACAGATACTCCAGAGTAGAAAAGTGCCGTTTGTGGTGGCACTAAACAAGTGTGACCAGTTGCCAGGCTGGCGAAAATCTGACACTAAATTTATCTCCCAAGCAATCAAGGAGCAGGATGCCTCAATTCAGACAGACTTGGATCAAAAGATTTACGATGTTGTAGGAACACTTTCAATTCTCGGATACAGATCAGAGGCATTTTATCGTGTTAAAGACTTTAAATCCGAGGTCTCAATAGTGCCCATCTCGGCACGTTCAGGAGTAGGTATTCCAGAGCTTTTGGCGGTGCTTGTAGGTCTTACACAACAATATTTGAAACAACGACTAGAGCAACAGGAGAAGGATCCGCGCGGAATAGTACTGGAAGTAAACGACGAAGTAGGATTGGGTCAGACTGCAAACATCATCTTGATTGACGGTACAATCAAAAAAGGCGACAGTATAGTTGTGGCAAAAAGAGATTCCATAATAGTTGCAAAACCCAAAGCAATACTACTGCCAAAGCCTCTAGATGAGATGCGTGATCCAAGAGACAAGTTCAAGTCAGTACAGCAAGTGAATGCAGCTGCCGGTCTCAAGATTGCCTCACCGGATCTGGACGGTGTGCTTCCCGGAAGCACTCTATATATTGCTGCAGATGAGGCGGATGTAAACAAATTTACACGTCAGATAGAATCTGAGATGAAATCAGTTTTTGTAGATACCAAAACAAGCGGCATAACACTCAGATGCGACACAATTGGCTCTCTTGAAGCTATAATTGAGATGCTCAAACGCTCACATGTACCTGTGGCAAAGGCAGACATTGGTCCCGTTACCAGAAGAGACATCATGGAAGCAAGAGCCATCAAGGAAAATGACAGACACCTAGGCGTAGTGCTTGCATTTAATGTTCGAGTACTACCTGATGCAAAGGAAGAGGCAGAGAACAAATTCGTCAAAATTTTCGAGGACAAAGTCATCTACAGCCTTATTGACAGTTATAATGAGTGGGTCCAAACTGACACTGCACATGAAGAAGATTCCATATTTGCCGAGATAACTCCTATCTCAAAGTTTACATTTCTAAAAGGATACGTCTTTAGGAATAACAATCCGGCTGTATTTGGAATCAGAGTGGATGTGGGGACTCTGCGACAAAAGGTCCCATTCATGAATAGTGAGGGCCGCAAAGTTGGTACGGTTCACCAGATGCAGCATGATGGAAAGACGGTTACAACTGCAAATACGGGACAAGAGGTGGCATGCTCTGTACAAAATGTGACTGTTGGCAGACAGGTGTTTGAGGAGGATGTATTTTACACACTTCCGCATTCTCATGAGGCGAAGATTCTACTAGGAAAGTTCCTGCACAAGATGAGTTCCGAAGAACAAGCTGTACTTTCAGAGATAGTACAGATTCAGAGAGGCAAAGACGCGGCATACGCATACTAGGAATATTTTTGGCAGATCATGTGAATTCCCGGTTCTCCCACCGCACCCATCATTTTATCTACTGCCTGCCCAGACTTGAACACGATAAATGTAGGTATGGACTGTACTCCAAATCGCATTGCAATATTCTGATTCTGATCTACGTTGACTCTGGCAAATTTTATGTGTGTGTATTTTTTTGACATATTCTCAAATACGGGATGCATCATTCTGCACGGGCCACACCACTCAGCCCAAAAGTCCACCAATGTGGGACCATCAGAAGAAATTATCTGATCAAAGTTATGTCCATCAAGATCTACAATTCCAGATTTGGGCTCTGGTTGATGTTGCTGCTTGAGCATATCCGCCAATTTTTTCTGTTTTATTCTTTCTATTTCCGGATCTTCGTCCACTGATTTGCTTTGATGTACATTCTCTTAAACCTATGCCCACAAACCAGTTAAGCGAAATGTGCCACAAGCCACGTCATTACGGAGGCGGTTTGGGCTCACGTATTATAACTTGATTTGAAATTTGAATGTGGTCAATAGAGTTTATGCGTAATCAACTAAAAAAATTTGCGCAATCAAAGACATGGATAGCATGGGTGCAAAGTCCAATGTACAATTACACCACATTATGTGATTCAAAGCTGTCAAAATAAAAAATTGTGCGCAGTCTTGTGCATCAAAATAATTTTCAAATGTATTGCTCTTAATTCATTATTTTATTTTTCCAACGATTATAGGTGTCATCCTGCCACATCTTCCGCTTGTTGTACAGGCCGCATATTCCATTAAATTCCATGTTGAACTCCTCTGCAGTACCCTCATATATTCCGGATATGAGCTTCCAATTTTTTACATGTGCAAACACATGCTCGACTGAAATTCGCTTTTGAGAGCGTGCCTTGTTTTGCACCTTTTTGGTGGCAGAGAGCTCGCCGACCTTGGGCTTTTTGTGTGGCAGCTTAACAGTAATTCCAAGAAAATGGTTTTGTATTCCCATATAGCCGCCGTCTGCGTTTAGTCGTATGCGATGTGCTTTTGGCATATGATCTCCACTTATCATGCGGTCAGCCCACTTTCCAAAATCGGGCATTCCCTCTGTCAGAACCTTGAGGTCATGACAGCTCCCTTCACGAGAATCACTAGTCTAATGATGTGTCTATATTTGTTTATCATCATGGCCGTGTTTATTGCAAATATTTTCTTTTTCCCAGAGTACTGTTTTTTGCGTTCTGTTTTTTTCTGCGGGCGGGTGGTCTCTACATTGGTACCATCTGCAGTAACCTCGCCCCCGTCTCTGCCAGGTATTATCTTAGTTCTTTTTCGGTTTTTACGGTGGCAGTATAGTCTGTTATGTTGTTTGGTATCGGGTAAATTTTATCATCATAACTGATTGCAAGCTGTAAATATCTGGATACTGTACTCTGGTCGATTCCAAAGAACGCACCCAGTGCATGTTGTGTTGTGCTAGGTATCCTGCGTATCATACCAAGTAGTAAAAAGTGTCGCACGTACAGTTTGCATTGGTTCCCAGAGTCACTATTTTTATCATCATTGGCATATCATTTGATTCTTTGATTTTCTGTTGCAGATCCGCAAGCGTATCATCAAATAGATCTTTGTGAGTTCTTGTGAGTACATATAGAATGTCAGAATTTGTTATTATGCTGTCTAGCATTTCCAACGTATGAAGAAATTTGGTTGACATGGGGGATGTGTGTCTTATTTTACCAAACTCTATTCTATAATGCATCTTCGCGTGCAAGTTGTTCTTTGAGCTTTGAGTTATTCCTTTCAAGCTTTGAGTTAGCTTGTTCAAGCTTTACTATCTTGGCCTTGAGTTGTTTTTCCCTCATTTTCACACTGTGTCTATTATACTTGGCAATGGATCTTTTGATCGCGTTTTATTGATTAATTGCTAGATGAAATATGACCTAATATTGCGATTACGCATAATCTCTACTCTACACGATGATGACTTCACGGGAATGAGGATACGTAGTCAACCGTATTTGCTAATGTGTCCGTCAACATTCAATGGTTTGGTCCAGCTGGCTTTTAGAATTAACAAGACAGAGTTTTTTGACATGCCCTATGTGATCTCTGATGTTATAAAAAGTGGTCTTGTCACGGGATGCTAATATTATTGCCCAATCTTTCCACCCTCGATTATTCAAAATGTGCTCCAGCAAGACAAAGAACTTTTCATCACTTCGATCCGACACCCGACGTTTAGAAGCAGGGGTCATTTGCCCTTTAGAAATCATTCTGAGAGACAAATCAATGTCGTAATCAGAAACGACCGATCGTATGATGCTAGTATTTTTCTCGAAAATATAGCGTATCTGCTTTCCACTCTGTTTATTTCCAGAGTGGGAAAGACCTGTAGAGTAGTCATCAAGTACTCGTTTATCTACAAAAAGAGTTACCTTCTTACCATGCGGATGTGAATCCATTCCTGAGACAATTTTTTTGATCCAGTCCACAAGTTGCTGGATAAACGTGGCAGATGGGTCCGATGATTCAATAATGTCAATGAGAATGTTGGTGTCTACAACCAACCCGATATCTTTTTTCTTGATCAATCTATCTCGAAAATTCGGAAATCAGTTGATCAATTGCTTTTTCAAAAGTAGGTTGTTTGGACTCACCGTTCTTATCTACTTTAAGATGCTTGATTGTAGTGGTAGCGCCATCGATGCGTTCAAAGTAATACAGGTTCAGATCAGAATGCTTGATCTTTTGTCTACTTACCAAAGCCAATAATTTTCTAACAACATAATCGCTGTGTGTAGTGAATATCAGATTGACATTTTTAGAATAAGCCATGTCTTGCAGCGTTTCAAGAAGCTTCAATTGCTTGGATGGTTCTAAATGCACTTCGGGTTCCTCGACAATCAATGTTCCTTTTGGTTTGACGTAGTGCATTCCGACGATAATTGGGAATGCGGCGACTATTCCCGAGCCTGCAGATTCCAGCTCTGTGATAAATCCGGTAGGATCTTTGTAGACTAGACTGTGTAGTCCCCAAGGATTTTCTAAGAGTTCTACACTACCTGGAAACAGATCCGAAAACCATTTTCGAATGTTTTTGTCAAGGCCGTCTGTCTGTGATGACAAGATCATATTGTGAAATTGCTCTAAGTAATCTGGCATGCTGTCCACCGAACGTGTAAATTTTCGAATATCGTTGGTAGTAATCTTGGTAGGCATAAGTGATCTGCCACTTCCAAAAGCATGCAACAAGTCCCTCAGCAATTGATTTCTAATACGTACGATACTTGTAAAGAATTGAACTGTTCCGATCCGCCCTGCAGGGATATACACACTGTCGTACGTGTTCGCAGATTCCTGTAGGGCAAAATGGAGTATGCGATTTATTACAACATGTTTCTTACTCTGTGCTCTACCGATTGTAAAGTCTAGTAACTTTCTTGGATATTTTACGTGGATTGAACATTTATTCGCTCCGTGTGTGACAATATCAAAAATAGGAATACCTGATTTATGCAATATGGTGTGCAGGTGCAGATCGTGTGGACCTATCTTTTTGGATCGCTGATATTCCTTTACAAGTGACATTGACAATACCTTTGAGGGGAAGGGTATCGAGTTGATCCCGTGAACAAATCTTGATGTAAATGACTTTCCAGAGTTGTTGGGTCCAAAGAAGACATTGATCTTGTTTAGGCTGATCTTGCCTGTTTTGATGGGGCCAAAATTTTCAAAATGGATTTCTTTAAATCTCATAGATTAGTCATGGTCTTTAGCTATATGTGTTTTTGACATTGCAATTGGTGTTGGCGCGAACTCGGTTGACGCGACATAAACCATTATGTATACCAGTTAACCCAAATGTGCCTCAGAATAAGATAACACAGTAAAAATGCACCTATGTTAACCATCCCGCCGTTTTATTGTAATCTGTCGTGATTCGCTTTCGTTCCATGCCTAGTACACATTGATAAGATTTATAGCTGACGCTAGGCCATGAAAAATGCAGATAGACGCGAATGGTCTAGCCTGCAC
>CAZIHR010000108.1:0-33451 GCA_964538885.1 uncultured Nitrosopumilaceae archaeon | reverse complement strand
ATTAGATGCATGTCTATTGCAAGGACTGGTCTTTTAGGTATTCGCTTGATTGACCGTAATGTCACAATCTGGTTCTTTACTTGATTATCAAACGCATTCTGTATGGTTTTAGGATCTGAGCTCTTGAGTTTGGAGGCATACCACCTGTCTGTTGGCACGGCGTTGCCATGTACGACCTTCCTGCTGTTAGCGCACCCGCCCACATTGCGGTTATATATTGCGGCTTGTATCATTCCGTCTGTTAGATGCTCTGTGCTAAATACTGCGTTGTATCTGGTGGACACGCGTACATGCTTGCCAAACCCGTTCATGTTGTAGGCAACATCCTGATATAGATGCGGGTTGTTTAACAGTTCACGGCCCTGATTAGTTTTGTTTCGTAACAATTCAAATTTTGTCAATATTTTCCTAATTGATCTGTTTCGGTTGAGATAATTTGCCCAAAATGAAGCACATTTCGCTTAACTGTTAGATGGGGTCTTGCTTGTTTCACAATTTGAAAGACCCCGTCTATTAGACTGCAAAGAGGATAGGCCTACCCTATTGTATTCTTAAAAGCATATATAATTTCAAGACTGGTACTTGAAATATGCGAAATTCATCAATTTGTCCAGTTTTATCTGATAATATAGGGATAATTTGAAACTGTGTTTCCATTATATTACTAGATATCATATCATCTGCACCTTGCATCTTCAAGTATGGTTCACCTCCACCAATATCTCATATGTAGGCGAACTACTTGTGGAACACGCCACAACATTTTCTGAAATGAAAAATGCAATATCTGAATATTTTAGGACATCAAGCTCAAGCTTGATATGTACGTGTACCTTGATAGATAGGCTACTCCGATACTCAAGAATTTTGGAACTTAGCTATAACACGTATTTGCATACTGGGGCCATTTATTCAACGTAATGGTGGTGGGTCAAGTTGTCATAAAATCTAACTGACTTTATGTTGACAAATTCAAGTATCCCATATCTGGACAACTCTCTTCCAAAGCCGCTGTGTTTTATCCCCCCAAATGGGATCCTTGGATCGGAGAGAACCACATTGTTGACACTTACAATCCCTGATTCTATACGTCTTGACATCTTGTCTGCTTTGGTAAGATCCCTTGTCCAGATGCTTGCACCTAGACCAAACTCTGTATCGTTTGCAAGCTTGATTGCCTCGCTCTCATTCTCAACAATTGTGATTGGCGCTACGGGGCCAAACGTCTCCTCTGTAGCAATGCGCATGTCAGATTTTATGTTTGTCAGTATGGTTGGCTCGTAGAAGCATCCATCCCCGTCGATCTTTGATCCTCCTAGTAGAACTTTTGCACCCTTTGCTTTGGCATCCTCAACAATCTCTGAGATGGTATTCAATCCCTCCATACTTGCAAGAGGTCCCACGTCAGTCTCCATTGATGTTGGATCCCCCACCTTCAGCTTTGATGCATTTTTGATAAAATACTCGATAAAGTCGTTTGCTATATTTTTACTCACAAAGAATCTCTTTGATGCCACGCAGCTCTGACCACAGTTGATGAATCTGCCCTTCACTGCACCTTCTGCTGCATTTTCAATTATTGCATCATCTAATACTATGAACGGGTCACTGCCTCCTAGCTCCAAGACACATTTCTTCAGGTTGTATGCCGCCCTCTCACCCACCTTTGCACCAGCATCTGTACTACCGGTAAATGTAATTGCATTGACCGGCGAATCTATCAGATGTGTTGCAGATTCGATACTTCCTACTATGGTCTGGAAAACACCATCAGGTATGCCAGCATCTGCAAACGCATTTTCTATCTCTATGCCTGATTGTGTGGTGTGTCTAGCCGGTTTCATAATTATGACGTTGCCTGCCATCAGGCAGGGTGCTGCAAACCTTAGTGCCTGCCAATAGGGAAAGTTCCATGGCATTATAGAGCCGATCACTCCTAGGGGCTCAAATGTCAAAAAGCTCTTTCTAGCATCCGTATTGAGTACTTCATCTGAGAGAAAACTGTCTCCGTGATCTGCATAAAACTCTAGTGCCCATGCACATTTTTCCACCTCTGAAATTGATTCTTTTAGAACTTTGCCCATTTCTGACGTTGCAATATTTGCAAGTCGCGTCTTGTTCTTTTTGAGATATTCAACTAAATTGTAGATGTAGCTTCGGCGCTGCTCATAGTCTTTTTTCCATTCTGGAAACGATCTCCTTGCCTTTGTGACTAAGTTGCCTATCTGCTCTTTGTCCATCGTGGTATAGTCTGCAAGCTTTTCACCTGTTGCAGGATTTATCGTAGTTATCTGACTCAAGATTCCACATCACTCTGATTATTTCCCAACGTGATGTTTGAGTGTTGTATGAAATTTATATCTTGGTAGTCACAGTATAATTTTGTCATTGTATTTTATAATGATATCATGTCTTTTTTTATCTCGTCTATCTTCTTTATGTACGCCTTTTTTGATCGGTCATTCTTCTTCAAATTCAGTATATTGCCACACGACGTGCACTTGAACATCTCCTCTAATGCATCTTCAAAAGTGACACGCTGGCAGTCGTCATTTTTACAGTGATAAAAGTCAGATGCATTCTCATAGTCCAGTCTCTGTTGTAGTCTCTCTACGATCTTTTTCTTTTGATTCTCGATAAAATTTTCAACCTCTTCTCTTCTAGTTCTCCATCTGTAGACAAACCACCCCTTTCTCTCGTCCTTTACTCTGATGCCCGTGATCAGTGACTTTCCAAACAAGTCATACAGCACCTTTCTTACCATGTTTATTCTGAGGCCGGTGGAGCTAGCAATCTCTTCATCTGTGGCATCATCTGCCTTCAAAAGGGATCTTGCCACCTTTAGATATTCGTCACCACCTATCATTGAGGCAATTCTTACAAACGGATCCTCATACTTGTCCATCATCATATCCCTCCAATTTTTCTCCTATTAATCCTTGTTTCCTTTATTGTTACATTCTTGCCTTTTTTTGTAGGTATTATTTGCCTATTGCCGTTGGAAAATCCCATTGCAAATTGCTCTCCTCCTTGAGTGCGATCCAATAGAACCGCCAACGCACTGATCTCTGAATGGGGCTGATTTCCCACTGACACGTTAAAGTCAGCCAGCTCATACGTGTCTCTTGGTACCTTTTTTGCACCAACTACTACCACCATATTCTTCACTGTCCGCAGCTCTGATTGGATGCTATTGATTGGCTCTCCATACATGGTAAGGTGCACTATTTTGAAAGATTTTGATTTTTTCTCTTTTATTGTACGTCTCCAATTTGTGACAAATTCGATCTCAAAGTCACCTCCCCACATTGCATTGATCTTGTTGAGTGTGTCTTTGATCTTGGGGTTTACTTCTGTCATCAGTATCTTTCTTGCACCAAACGCCCTTGCAACTAGTGCCACATGCGTGGTGACTCTATCATCTCTGACAAGCCTCTGTCCTATTCGTATAACTTCTATTGCCATGAGGACTCCTGAATTCTGTCACTTGATTCGGGAATATACTGCCTACCTACAATCTCCCATATCTGCGTCTTTAGCTCTTCTACATTCATTCCAGTACTTGCCGACACTATGATTGACTTTTTACCGTCCATGTTCAGTGCATTCACATTTTCTTGCAACGCGTCTTTCTGAATCAGATCTGCCTTGTTTAACGCAAATATGATCCTGTCTTTTTCTACTCCCAGAATTCCAAGTGTCATCATACAGCTCTTGAATTTTTTTTTCAGATCCAAGATCGAGTCACCCATGTCTACTACTAGAACTACTACATCTGTGTGGATCAGCTCCTCTAGTGTTGATCTGAATGCATCAATCATATATGCTGGAAGCTTGCTGATAAACCCGACAGTATCTGAAATTAAGAACGGTTCTTTACCTATACTCATCCTTCTAGTTGTAGTTGACAGGGTGGTGAACATTTCGTCTCCTTGAGGTTGTGATTGGCCCGTCATTTTATTGAATAGTGTTGTCTTGCCTGCAGATGTGTATCCTGCAAGCGATATCGTCTTGAATCCTAATCTCTTTCTTCCTTGACGGTGCAGCTCCCTTTGCTTGCCTGCCTTTTCCAGCTTTGTCCTGATTGCTTGCATTCTATGTTTGATGTCATTATAGTAGACATCCACTCCGAATTTTCCTATTCCCATGAATCCTGGTTGTTCGCCCATGCTTGATAGGCGCACTTTTTCTTTTGCCCGCGCCATCTCATATTTTAGATGTGCCATTTTTACTTGCAGCTTTGACTCTGCACTTGATGCCCTCTTTTCAAAGATTTCAAGTATCAAGGATTCCCTGTCAAGTATTTCCATGTGTAGTGAAGATGCAAGGTTGTAATTCTGTATGGGCTTTAATATCTCGTCATATACTATTACGTCTGGCTTGATTTTATCACAAATCTCTTTGAGACTTTCTAGTGTATCTACACCTATGCCATATTTTGGCCGCTTGAGAAAATCTTGTTTTATGGTGTGTATGATTTTATACCCTGCCGCATCGCACAGCCCTGTTGCCTCATTGAATGCATCAGGGTTGCTATATGTGATTAGAATTGCAGAATTCATACTATTTGTCATGCCTTTGATTCTTGTAAGTTTCATCTTCTCACGCTTTTTGAGTTTTCCTTTTACATCATGTAAATTTACGGGCTAAAATCTGACCGACACCAGTTTATCCAACAAATGTCGTGTACAGGCAATATTACTATGGCACCAATACAGATAAAACAATTTTTCACAATCTGATTGTATGTCGCTTAAGGGATTTCGTAGTATGCTTCCAGAGTTCCTCAAGTATGTCCTGAGCCGGGAAGGTAGTACCATAACTAAACTGGAACAAGATCGTGGGAGATCAATCTCTGGAGATACGTCTCAATATCCA
The DNA here is from genome assembly GCA_964538885.1 of uncultured Nitrosopumilaceae archaeon. Classification (GTDB taxonomy): domain Archaea; phylum Thermoproteota; class Nitrososphaeria; order Nitrososphaerales; family Nitrosopumilaceae; genus JAPOPJ01. Next base: position 28,573 of record CAZIHR010000108.1, on the reverse strand, counting down.
TACAGAGATCTTCCTGTGTGGCATAATAGAACTGCATTGATTGAGCAGCTGGCCCATAATATGCAGATAAGCACCAAGTACTGGGGGCCAAAAAGAGTATCTGCCGATTTTCACAATATGGTGGATCAAGAGATTGCCAAACTCCAGCGTAAGGGGGTTCTGATCCGATGGAACAGCAACAAATCTACAGGCATACTTAGATTGATACCAGAACATCAGAGCGACATCAAGCCTACAGCAAGTATGGGCGATATCACATCTGATGCCATCTCAATACTAGATGGTGGCGAGGATGACTTGAAGCGTACATTCATCGCAATACTTGCGCACGGCAAAAAATCCAATACATACAAGTTTGCACTAGCGCGTTCCCTGTTGGAGTATTGCCAAAAAACCCCTTACGGAACTCAAGATGTATACAGGATCCCATATACATACTTGGCAGACAAATTTTTAGAGTATTACTGGAATCAGGAATGCAGATTCAGGATAAAGCAGGATTTTACGATAAATAACCCCCCTAAGGTTATACAGGCAATACGCAAAACATTTTCAGGCCATGTGCCTGGCAGCTTTGATGATGTTGACAGTGACAGTAAAGACAATGCAAGACACGACATCCTCAAGTCCGTATTTGGTCACGCACGCTCCAAGACTTCACTTGTGGTGCCCAAGTTCCAAAAAATACCGGTAAGCAACTACACAGAGGAGAGAAAGGTATTCTACGATTACGATGACTGTGAAAAGATGTTGATCCTCAAACCAGAGGCATTTGCCTTCTTTAAGAACAACAATAGCGTGCTGTCTAGGGTGGTTCTTGTGGAATGGGCCAAATTCCTTGAAAAGATAAATGGCTCGTTGCCGCGTCTGATATCAAAGATCGAACAGGCTGAAGCACAACGAGAATCATTGACTCGATTCCGTAGTGCATACGGGCCTCATACGAATCATTGCTTTTACTGTAACTGCAAACTAGAGGAAGAATATATCGATGTGGATCACTTTCTACCTTGGTCATACATATTTGAGGATGAAGCCTGGAATCTGGTTTTGTCGTGTAGGAGTTGCAACATGAAAAAAAGTGATTCACTGCCTCAATATGAATTCCAGCAAAATCTCATAATAAGGAATGAAAACTATAGAGATCGTATCGGACTCTTGGATAAATCACTGCGGCTGATAGATACTAAAGTGGGATGGAGGCGTGAGATTAAGAACCATTATGAGACTTGCCAAGACTGTGGATTTACGACGATCCACATGCCGTGATTTGTAGATGTCTGCCTTTTGTGGCTATTTTTTAAGCGCCTTTTCAATATTCATGTTCAAAACAATCTCTGCAATGTCACTGGCATATTCTGATATCCGCTTGATGTTCTCAGTCATCTTTCTGACTCTGTAGATCACCTCGTCATCTTTGAGTGGTTTTAGTGATTTCATGATCTTTTTCTCAAATGTCACTATCTCTTCTGTTCTTTTAATCGTCTTTTCTGCCTGTAAATAATCCTCTTTGAACAGTGCTAGGCATGACTCATCCAACATGGACAAACAGAATTGATTCATCTCTTGTATTCTTTCTAGGATCTCTTTTTTAATGGGCTTTTCAAATTCTAGGACATTTTTTGCTACAAAGGCCGCATGATCCCCGGTTCTTTCTATATTTTTGACTATCAGCCTGTATCCAAGACAATTTCTTGCGTTTCTGAATCCCATATCTTTAAGCATGTGTTCGTTTTGAATGGCAATCTTTAGCTGTCGGATTATGTAAAAACCAAATCTGTCCACTTCATCATCCGTATTGATCACTTCTTGGGCCAGTTCTTTGTTGTTTTCTTTTACTGCCAGTATTGCGTCACTTGACATGGATTTTGCTAGATGAATCATTCTCTTGAATGCTCCATCTACTGAGAGCTCCAGCAAATTTATCAGTACTTGTACTGTGATGCCATCACTAGAATCTGAGATGATCTCGGATCCCATCAACATCTTTTTTACTGCATCTTTTACCGTGTTTCTTTGTCTTGGATCTAGCCTTCCTTTTTTTGGTTTTACATTGATAGTTTTGAATCCCAGAAAGTAGATGGAGATCAACTTTCTTATGATCGATGGAGGTTCCTCCTCAACATCAATCTCTATTGTTACATCTTCCTTCTTTTGGTATCTGGTTTCAAATTTTGGTGGGAAAAGCTCAAGTGTGGCAGTGCCTTTTCTGACCATTCTTATCTGGTCACCTTGTTTCAGGCTGAGGTTCATTATCCACTGTTTTGGTAGGGAAACTATGTAGGATGACTTGCCAGTAAACTGTATTTTCCTGGTTTCCCCTCTTTCTTCCACAATTTCCATATTTGATTAGAGTCTATATAGTTTGATCTCTAAAATATATTCCTACATTGGACTAATATTTAGAATAATTATTTAGTCAGCATGGATTCGATGCTGAAACTATCACACACTGTAGATGCGTTGTTTGGCTCTGGAGTCTCACGACATATTCCTCGGGATATCAACATGACCTTCTCTAAAAAGACGGGTAGACTTAGAACAGTAGCACATCAAGATATGCTTCTTTGTACGTTGCGTGTAGATGGCGGCTTGGCAATTACCGTTTATTGCGCACAACTTTTGCTTAAAAGCAAAAGATTCAAGGAAAACTGCATTGAAATAAATAGTGATGCCGCTCCCTTTGTGGAACGTGGACGATCCGTCTTTTGTAAGCATGTGTTGTGGTGCGGCAAAAACATCCATATCTCTGATGATGTACCGGTGTTGTTTGGAGACAGAGTAATTGCGGTAGGCAGAGCAGTGCTGTCCTCCGAAATGATATCTGATTTTAAGCGTGGTGTGGCAGTAAAAGTTAGGGATAGTTTAAAAAGTTCTGTTGGTGAGAAAAATACATGATGCGAGGTGGGAACCGTGATATGAGGCGGATGATGGACAAAATGGGCCTAGATGTGAACCAGATTCCAAATGTGCAAGAAGTGATAATTAAAACCGACAAAAAAGAAATGATTATCTACAAACCAGATGTGACGGAGATGCAGTCCAAAACTAATACAATTTTTACCGTATCTGCTGACAGCTATGAGGAGAAGGAACTTGATGCGCCTGTCTTTTCTGAAGAGGACATCTTGTTGGTGAGCCAACAGGCTGGAGTAGACAAAGAGAAGGCCAAACATGCATTGGAAGATACCGACGGTGACATAGCTCAAGCAATCGTGAATCTATCTACGTGATGATTATTCGTCTTGTTGGGAACAGATGTTGACATATTACATACTGTCACATCTTTTGTCTGTTGTACAAGCCAAGCATATTCTGTTGAATTTTATGTTACTGTTACATCTTCATTTGATGTTTGTTATATTTGGCAATGGATCTTTTGATCGCGTTTTATTGATTAATTGCTAGATTGAATAGACCTAAGATTGCGATTACGCATAAGCTCTAAGATATGGTCTCAAGATCTGATATTTTCACATGCGAACATTCGATTCTGACATGACCTTTCTGGACATGGTTTGATAGTTATCATAAATGAATGATTTAAGTAATGGTTTTGATGGAGTCGTGACATGAGTACTGTGGCTGAATCTCAAGTATCTGAAATAATAAAATCTCTTAATGAGCTAGAGGATGATCTCGACTCGCTTGATGGCAAGGTGGAAGAAATGAAAAAACAGCTTTCTGTTAGGACACTAAACCAGATTAATACAATGCTTGAAAAAACAAGAGATCTGGCAACTAAAGAGGCCGAGACTATGATCAATGATGCAAAGGAGCAGGCTGCCACCCAATCTGCACAGATCGAGCAGGAGGGTCAATCCAAATTAGATAATATACAATCCAACATTGATGCCAATTTTGATAAAGCAGTAAAGTATGTTGTGTCAACTGTTTTGAAGGCATAAACCTAAATCTTACATGTTGGCTAATTAATTCATCGATCCGTTACAAAATGCACGCATAGGAGTAGCAACCACATATGGGAGACCCTATTATCGATTTTCTACCTTCCTAAAGGCCTTAAATTTGCCCTTTGATTCGATCCTTCCACAAGAGATCTCTACATATGATGGGCATTTGATTCTCACTACCATACGTGAGACTCCTAGTAAATGTAGAAAACCTGTGATGCATGAGGACATATTTGAACAGCATTATACTGTCATCCGCGGATTGATGATTCAAAAGCTTGGTATGGGGTATGGCCACGAAGAACTATTGATCGGTGTAGATCCGGGGCAGCGTACGGGACTGTCCATATCTTATTGTGGACGTGAGATTGAAAACTCTGTATATCCATCAGTAGATGAGCTTGTCACTCACATTATACAGATTTTGGGTAATCTGAGGGCCAAACACAAGATAGTCAAGGTGGGCAACGGAAACATGAGTATTGCCAGACAAATAGTTACCATGCTGAACCTGAAATTCTGTTCTTCATTTGAACTTGAATTTGTAGATGAGCAGAAGACAAGCATGAAAGTCAAAAATTTTAATCAACGAGGCAAGCGAGATATGCTTTCTGCCAGATACATTAGCCAGAGGGATGGCTACCGACACTCTATTTTGCCACTCTCAATTACTGGATGAATTGTACCTGTTTGGTATTTTGTTTTGTACATGCAAGAGGTATCTACTGTTCCAACTTTTCACATCTACTAGATATATCATGGAAGTGATTTGTAATCAAACATACATTATATCTGCGATGGAATCAAAAGGCCAAATGTATAGAAGACGCGGAAAAATTAATCGCGGAATCACTATACATTATCAATGTGTAGTTGATATGTTATGTGTTTGTATTGAACGGTATAGGATTTCTTTGGCTATTGTAATATTGTATGCCGTCTACTGAGTATATTCAATTATGTTAGTTCTGTTGATATGAATTCCAAATATGACATGTTAGTTGAATTGTTTACCATATTTTTTCAATAAATCATTTTTTCCTAAAACTATACATATTTATTGGCTATTTTTGGCCGTTTTGTTCAAACTAATGTAGGCATTTAGGTTTATTGTAATAATTATTACATACTTTACAATTAATTTTTACAAATTTCATTGAATCATGCTTATATAGTTGTGAATTCTATAATCTGATACTACCATGACATGTAAAGGAATTTGCGTAAGATACAAGGCCCAGAAACCAGTTGGAACTGGCAGGTATGCCTCTGGACAACGTCGTTGTCAAATTTGTGAGATATTTATCAAATGGGAGGGTCTTTGGTGTCCATGTTGTGGTTACAGACTGAGAACAAAACCACGAAATCTCAAATACAAGGCAAAATTGCGTGCACGCGTAGAAGCTGATTCAATTGATGCCAAGGCAGTTGCACGAACAAACTTGCCGGAAATTGAGGTTGAGGAGCCTGTAAAGGTGCCCAAACCTAAAGCAACAAAACCCAAAACAACTAAAGCAACAAAACCTAAAGCAACAAAACCTAAAGCAACAAAACCTAAAGCAACAAAAACCAAAACAACTAAAGCAACAAAAACCAAAACAACTAAAGCAACAAAAACCAAAACAACTAAAGCAACAAAAACCAAAACAACTAAAGCAACAAAACCACAGCTAGCACAACAGGATACTGAATCAATAGCAATAAAAGCATAAGATTTGTTCATAGCGTATTGAACTCTTCAAACGGTTTTTCACAAAAGATTGTATCTTTGGAGAACCGCAATTTCTCTTTGAGCATTTTGAAATTTAGCAACGGGTGTTTTGTCTCCGTTTCTGAGGGTGGCAACAAACTGGGTTCAATGATAGCCTCCATTGCATATGGCCCAACACCCACCACGACGATCATAATCCCATCAAGATCCGAATCCCTTTTTATGAGACTGACTGCTGAACGAATAAGTACTCTGATGAATGGAATTGCACTGATCTCCTGCTTTGTTCAAAAAGAGTTGGATCACAATACTGCCAAAACTCTGATGACTGAAATTGCAAATATGATACAAAATGAGTGATCTTCGTCATTACTTGAGTTTGTTAAGAAAAAGCCATGATCTCAAAGTGATCAAAAAACGCGTCACCACCAAATATGAAATTGCCGCGGTAACTGCAATGGCCAACAATTCTTCAGCAGTACTGTTTGAAAATATCAAAGAAAGTGATTTTCGTCTGGTCTCTAACCTGTTGGGAACTCGAAAGAGATTTGCGTTGGGAATTGGATGTGATACTAGTGGAATACACGATAGAATAATCTATGCAATAAAACATGCCAAGAGACCTCATATAATAGGCTCGGGCAAATTCTTCCAGAATACATCAAAAGATCTAACTTTACTTCCAACTGTGACTCATTTTGAGAAAGAGTCTGGTCCATTCATTACATCTTCCATAATTCACGTCAGGAATCCAGATACGGGAAAACAAAACTCCTCTTTCCACAGACTTATGCCCATTGACAGGAATCATTTTTCGATAAGAATGGTGGAGGGAAGGCACCTTCACAGATGTTTCTTAGATGCACAAAGCCACGGTGAGGATCTGAAGGTGGCAATCACGGTGGGTGTACACCCTGCCGTCTCCATTGCAGGTGCATATCAAGAAGAATGGGGCAAAGATGAAATCAGCATTGCAAACTCACTTTTGAACAACAAGTTAGACATGACAAAACTTCCCCTCACAAAATTGTCTGTCCCGTCAGGTACAGAAATTGTAATGGAAGGAACGATCCTGCAAGACAGAACACATCAAGAATGGATGGTGGAGATGCTGCAGACTTATGATTACAAGCGACAACAGCCAGTATTTGAGCTGAATCGTCTTTATTATAGAAACAACCCTATATTCCATGACATCCTGTCTGGCTATGCAGAACACCGGTTGCTCATGGGCATGCCAATAGAATCCAAACTTAATGGGGAGCTAAAAAAAGCATTCAGACAGACACGACAGGTCTCAATGACAAATGGGGGTTGTAACTGGCTTCATGCCGTGGTACAGATCAAAAAAAAGTCAGAGGATGATGCAGATAATATAATAAAAAAAACATTCGAGCTCCACCGCTCCCTGAAACAGGTAACTGTGGTTGACAGTGATATCGATCCCAACGATGCAGATGCAGTAGAATATGCCATGGCAACTAGATTCCAGGCTGACAGGGATATGATCATCATAAAAAAAACTAGAGGCTCAAGTCTTGATCCGTCCAGTGACCAAAAAAAGTTACAGACTGCAAAGATGGGTATAGATGCAACAAGGTCTCTCTCAAAGCCCTCTGAAGGTTTTGAGCTTGCACGAATACCTGGACTGGACAAGCTCAAGCCAGAATCATATTTCAAACAAATTTAGAAAATGACATCTATCTTACGTGTATTTGTAAAGATACCAATTTTTCATCATCTTGTATCTAGATTTGAAATTATCACCTGTTTGATGAGGATTACTGAGGAGACATTCCCAGTACACAACTGCCACAGGTCATACCATGTTGGTGTTTTTTGCTGATTTCCAGTCATCTATAGATCAATTTAAAAAAGCAGCATGTTCTTCCTAGTTGATGTCCGAATCGCAAAAACCCAACGAGTGGGACTCGTTGTGGAAGGAATATACAAAATCTCTGGAAAATTGGAAGTCGCTCTTTGAGCAGATGCAGACGGCAAATAGTGACATGCAGTCAAAATTCAATAGTGTTTGGGAAAAAGCCCTCAAGGAATCCAACGTAACTACGATGAAGCAGTTTGGCCAAAACTGGCAAAAATCCCTAAATGATGCCGGTGCAAGATCCTTTCAGGAATTTGGGGAATCTTGGCAAAAGACACTTGACAATTCAAACACTGTCGCCTTTAAGCAATTTGTCGAGAACTGGCAGAATGCATTGACCTCATCGGGCTTGGAACAGATGGCAGCATATGGTGAAATGATGAAAAAGTTTGCCGATACGTGGAGTTCCATGTGGCCCAAGTCCTAGCTCTGCTAAATCTTTAGTATACGATGTTTGAATGCAGTGGATTTACAGTATTATTATACGTCTACAAAAAGCAAAATTCCGTGAAATGGTGTGTGGTTGCAGGCAACCTCACATCTGATTGTGTTGCCACGCCTCGTTAAATCTTTTGATGGCTTCCTGATACGCCTTTATGGAATCACTCCCAGATGTTTTTAGAAACTTTTCCCACTGTTCGTTGAATTTTTTAATCGATCTGATGTTGGTCTCCTTGAAGATATTTTCGATCGTCACTGTTTGTTGTTTGATGTATTCTGGGCCTATCTCTTCCCATGTGTCTTCCCAACTGGAACTGACCTTTTTTAGTAGCTCTGCATCTGATTCAAGGGCCATTTGACATGCATTATGATACGTCATCAATGCATCGTTTGTTGCATTCTGCCATCGTGCTAGGGATTCTTTCCACACACTTAGTGCCACATTGTATTCCTTCCAAGCCTTCTCAAATGCCGCCTTTGTTTTTGGATTTGGTCTCTTCTCTACGCGCTTTCTTTTTGGCGCTGCTTTCTTACTAGTTACCATACATTAAGATAAAAACATGCATTGTGTTAAGTCTTTAATCGATATGCATGTATAATTTACCATCTCTTTGTGGACTCTATTTTTCAGAAAAAATCCACATGTAGTTTTTGGAGCATGTGAACATACGTTGTACCTATCATCAAGTACACGTTGTTATCAAATCATATACAGTTAATCTCGATGGGCAGACCTCATTTATAGTGCCGAATCGACCATCAATGCAATAAACAAGACTGCCAAATAGGGACTTGAGAATTTGAACAGTGTCCATGATGCCCTTTCTTTTGGTCTTGCAATTACCCATGCTGACAATATGACCATCAGTACTCCTGCAGCTATTGCGGTCCATAGATATATCTGCCCTACAAATGGTTCGCCCTCGCCAGTAAGCAGAAAGAATGGCATTATAGAGAATAATACCATCACAAAGGTGGAACCAGCTATGGTCCTTGCCGACGTCTTTTCTGATTGTACAGCTGTAAGCATCGGAACGTTTACCTTGTTATAGTCATCTTTAAAGTGCAGCGTAAGTGCCCATATGTGCATCGGTATCCAGATAAAGACTAGTCCTGCCATTACCAATCCCATGGTCCACAAGTCTGCCATACTTACTGCCACCCACCCGATCATGGGTGGGGATCCTCCACACAGACCACCCAATATTATATTTGTACGGGAATTCCTCTTTAGTACATACGAATAGATTAGGACGTTGTTTAGCAACCCAAACGCGATAAATGCGGCAGCCCAAGCACCCTGTTCAAGTGTTGTGGTAAATGAGATTGCAAACGCCAATCCCATTGATATTGCTGCTAGTACAAGTCCAAAGTTCCTAGCTTTTTCTGCGGGGTAAATCCTTTTTGAGGGCAGGGGCCTGTTCTTTGTCCTTTCCATGATCGCGTCAATGTCTCTGTCATGATAGTTTGTCAACGTATTTGCAGCTGCCGAACCTGCTGCCACTGAAAACAGTACAAGTGCCCATGTTCCAAGTGAGACATTTACATCATATATGTTGGATGCAGTAAGAGTTGCACCAAACGCCGTAAACACCAACAGATACCAGATCTTGGGTTTTGTCAGCTCATAGTATACTGCAACACAAGATTCAGATTTCTGTCTCTGCACTACTATCGACCATCCTTTAGTGGAATGTATGGCATTGCTTTTTGGCGTGACTTCATCTCAATGAATGATTCTGAGGACTGGACTCCCTGAATTCTGCCTATTCTCTCGGAGATCACCTTGTGCATCTGATCCAGTGATTTTGAGTACATGGTAACTAGTATGTCGAATCTACCTGTAACTTCTGCCACTTCTCTTACCCCGTCAATCTTGAAAAGCTCCTCAATTATATGATCCCTTCTTTTGGTGTCCATGTTTATACCTGTTAATGCTTTTACTGTATATCCTAATTCATTGTCATTAACTATAATGGTGAAGCGTTCAATGAGTTTCCTCTTTACAAGCCGCTTAATTCTAGAGTATACTACTGATGAATTTACGTCGATTTTTTTGGATAGTTGTGGTATTGAGATTGATGCATCATTGGATAGCTCTGATAAAATTTGTAAATCAAGCTCATCCACTTTGGCCGTTTAGAACACCTACAATGTTCTATATTTCGGGTTCTTATAAAGTTATTATTGTAAAAATTACAAAAAATCTCTAAATTTTACCTTTTTTGTAAAGCATTTCTCCTAACAAGACGGCACCTTTTGCAGAGCCCATCTTTTTGTTGTGTGAAAAAAGCACGTATTTGATTCCATTGTCAAACAATTCCTCTTTTTCTACGCGTCCAATCGACGTTGTCATGCCGCCACCTACATCCCTTTCCATTCTTGGTTGTGGTCTCGTGGGATCCTCATGGAACGCATAATAGTTATCTGGTGCAGATGGCAGTCCTGATACTGTAATCTCGTCATTGTATTTGTTGTATGTCTCTTTTGCCATGATGGGATCTATGTCCTTTTCGGTTTCAACAAAGACAGATTCTGTATGTCCATCTATCACTGGTACCCTTGTACAAGTACAGCTTACCCTGATGTCTGCCTCCTCAATCTTACCATCCTTTAGTTTACCTAGTATCTTCTTTGTCTCTTTTCTCACCTTCTTCTCCTCATTTGGAATAAAAGGCTGTATGTTGTCGGTAATTCCCATTGCTGTCACACCAGATTTGCCTCCGCCAGATATTGCCTGCATTGATGTCATGAGCACCTTCTTTGCACCATATTTTTCAAGTAGCGGCTTTAGTGTGATTACCAGACCTGTAGTAGTGCAGTTTGGAAGTGGGGCGACCCATCCCTTCCAGTTACGATTTTTCTTTTGCACCTCAAGTAGCTCTGCCTGTTCGTCATTGATTCCTGGTATGAGTATTGGTACATCTTCTTCATATCTGTAAGCAGAGCTAGTTGATATTACGGGTAGGTGTGCTGCCATCCTTGTTTCTATGTCTCTTGCAGGTCCTGACTCTACTGCGGAAAATATCAGATCCAACTGTTCTATGTCTAACTCGTCAATACTTCTGACTGTCATATCTTTGATGTATTCGGGAATCTCTCCACCTACATCCCACTCTATAATGCCACCTTCACTCCTTATTGCATCTAGATATTTTTTACCTGCAGAGCGCTCTGAGGCAGCTATCTGTGTCACCTCAAACCATGGGTGATCATTTAGTGATTGTACGAATTCTTGACCCACTGCACCGGTAACGCCTATTATGGCAACACGCTTCTTTTCCATGTCAAAGAATACCTGCATTCAATTAATAATCGTTTTCTCAAGAGCAGTGAGGTTACTGGTAGGTTATAATATCCAAGAAATACATCCTGATTGTTGGGGAAAAATTCCAAAGGTGCAACATTGGGCTTTGAGGAAAAGATGAAAAGGTTTACGTCTGAACTAAAGGATCAGATGGTAGAGGGAAGGAAACTTGAAAAAGAAATCAAGAAGAATATGGAGAGCATAGGTTATGGGATCTAAACACAAACTGGTAATGTTAAGTGGGGAACTCGTATGCCCAAATCATTAGCTGTTACAATAGAACCCAAAGTTATGAGGTGGCTTAGAGAAAGCTCAGGATGGAGTATAGAAGAGGCAAGCAAGAAGCTGAAGATAACTCCTAAAATGATGCAGGACACGGAATCCGGTAAAACACACCCTACCTTAAGACAGCTCAGAATTCTGTCATCAGCATACAAATATCCGTTGGCATCATTTTTCTTGTCAAAACCTAAGGAACAAAAACCATTCCCAAAGGATTACCGAATGCTGCCACACAAAAAAGATGTGTTTGATAAAAAAACCGTTTGGGCAATCAGACGATCAAGAAGGCTACAAGGTATAGGTATGGAACTCTCTCAAAACATAAGTAGTAGGACAGAACTGAAGGCAGACAATATCAGTTTGGCAGATGAGCCCAAAGAGGTGGCTGCAAGGTGGAGGAAACTATTTGGTCTGTCATTTGAAAAACAGAAAAAGCTTAATGATGCATACAAATTGTTTAGTTACTTAAGAGATGCATTAGAAGAGCTGAACCTACTGATCTTCCAATTCTCAATGCCCATTGAGGATGCAAGAGGGTTCGCATTGGCAGATGAAAATCCATTTGTCATAGTAGTCAATTCAAAAGACAGAATTGAGGCAAAGATATTCACACTGATGCATGAATTTGGCCACATCCTTCTTGGAGAAACTATTATAGGTGCACCCGATGCAGTACGTGCAACTAGGAACAACGTTGAACGATGGTGCGATGTATTCGCATCCTCATTTCTGCTTCCCGATAGAGAGGCAGTGGCGCTGTTCAGAGATAAGCACACCCAACTCATAGAGACAGAAACCCTGAATACGTTGTCCAAAAAATACAAGGTAAGCAAGGCGGTTTTATTACGTAAGATGTTTGACTTGAGATACATCTCAAGATCTCAGTTCAAAAATGTCCTTGACAGATACACCTCAAAAAACCAAGATGGGGTAGAAACCAAGGTAGTACCCATAGTGACACCCGACAAAAAATGTCTATCGGAGGTTGGAAACAAATCCGCTTCGTTGGTAGCTGCCAATTTTGACAAAAATCTCATAACCTACACGGATGCACTAAGTTACCTATCTGCCAAATCCGGAAGTATTGAGAAGATTCTGGCCAAGACAGGGACATGACATCCAACATATACGTCATAGACTCATCGTCGCTAATCGAGCTGCACCATCACAACCCAATGGACGTATACCCTACAATCTGGCAGCATCTGGAAGCCTTGATCAAAGAAACCCGCGTTGTTGCTCCAAGAGAGGTACTCGATGAGATAGTAATTCGCGACGACAAGTTAGCCGAATGGGTAAAGGTTCACAAGAAATTATTTTTAGATCTCACCTATGAACAAATAAAAATTTTAAAAGACACATTAGAAGAATATTCCTCTTTGTTACGGGAGGACAGAAGATATGATGCAGATGCATTTGTCATAACTCTGGCTAAAACCATGGCATCCCAGAAAACTCTAACTAACATGAAAATAGTAGTGATAACAGAAGAAAAAGCAAGAGGCAACAAGATCAACATACCTTTTGTGTGAGAAATACGGGATAGAAACTATTGGCATTGTAGAAATGTTTAGGATAGAAGGATGGAGGTTTTAGGTGGACATGACGAAAACAGAAAATAAATTCACGCAAATTGAAATTGGGCATATTCCGGAAGATTGCTATGTTCTAAAACTTGATGAAATATGTAGTAAAATTACTAATGGATTCCATTTTAATCCTAAAACTACAAAAAAGGAAGATTAATTACAACTGGGTCCCCACCAGCTTACTTGTGGGGAAAAACAACGGGCTTCCAGATGGGTGGATTAGAACAACACTTGAAAATGTGTGTAAATTAATCGGAGGTGGAACTCCCTCTAGAAAGATTCCACAATACTTTGGTGGAAGTACAATATGGTTAACTCCAACTGAAATCCCCAAAGAGCAGATCAAAGTGATTACCGATTCCAGAGAGAAGATAACATCACTTGGACTTCAAAAAAGCTCTGCAAAGCTTGTTCCAACAGGTTCGGTGTTGCTGACCTCACGAGCAAGCATAGGATTTGTTGCAATAGCTGGTGTCCCAGTGACCACAAATCAGGGATTTGCGTCTTTTCTTCCTTCAGATATGATTTTTAATTATTTTTTAGCATACTGGCTATGGGCTAACAAAGACTTGTTGACAATTTGGGCAACCGGAACTACATTTAAGGAAATCACAAAATCACCCATTCAACAATTGGAAATAAATTTACCGCCTCTCCCCGAACAACACCGAATTTGACACCAGCAATATTGACAGATAAATCAATCATGTATACATTATGCAGCAGCCGTGACTACTGACATCGGGATGTCATCAATCTTACCATCTACTGATACATCTAGATCAAAACATACTATATTGCCCCCTTATGTTATTAGTTGTGAAACCTAATCCGTACATCTCTAGGTATAGTAAGGTGGTACATGGAGGACCATTCTCAATACCTGGCATTACTTCTGACATACTTGATTTCAGCTCAAATATCAGTCCTGCCAGTATTGTACCTGGGGTTGGAAAGGCAATACAACAAAACATGGAACTCTTTACGATATATCCGGATCCAGAATCCGCTTTATTACGAGACGCTATTGGGACATATACAGGTGTGCCTTCATCTCAAATTGTAATAGGTAATGGCGCAACAGAGATAATCTACAATTTTTGTAACGCATTTTTATCACAACACACCCCTGTACTGATCCCCATTCCTACATTTGGAGAATATGAGGCAGCATCAAGACTTGTAGGTGCTGCACCGTCTTTTTTTAAGACTATGTGTCTGGAAAATGACTTTGAAGCATTTCTTTCCATTATGCCCAAAAACGGTTGCACCTTTATCTGCAACCCCAACAATCCAACTGGCACCATCATATCTCGAAAAAATCTCTTAAAAGTGATAAAAAAGGCGCAGCAAAACAACACGTTGGTATTTGTTGATGAATGTTTCATTGAGTTGGTACCGGGACGTGACGAATCAGTCGTACATCTTGTCAAGAAATATAACAACATTGCAATTTTGCGTTCCTTTACAAAGTCATTTGCACTTGCTGGTGTGCGTCTTGGGTACTGTATTGGCTCCAGCTCGCTGATTTCAATTCTGAGTAAAATCAAGATACCTTGGAATGTATCCGGAATTGCACAAAAAGCAGCTTTGGTATCTCTTTCCGATCCAACATACCTTGACAAGGCACGAAGAATAATTGCCTCTGAGAAAAAATTTCTGACACGGCAGCTGTCAAAGATCAATGGTATTCAGTGCCATGATACTGCAACCAACTTTTTTTTGATCAAGACAAATATGGACTCAACAATACTACAGAAAAACCTACTCAAAAAAAACATCCTTGTACGAGACTGCAAGTCATTCCGCGGCCTGGGCCGTCATTTTATTCGAGTGGCTATAAAAACACGAAAGGAAAATAAAAAACTAGTAGAGGCGTTCGAATCCATATGAAATCGTTGATGGTTCAGGGCACTTCCTCTGGTGCTGGCAAAACTATCCTAGTGGCCGCACTGTGTAGGATTTTCTCTGACCGCGGTTTTTCGGTAGCACCATTCAAATCCCAAAACATGTCTAATTTTGCCTACCAAGGTCCTCACTTTGAGATTTCTCGCGCTCAGGCAATTCAAGCTGTTGCGGCGCGTTGTGATATATCACCTGACCTAAATCCCATACTCCTCAAACCACTTGGTAACTACTACAGTACTGTTTTTCTACACGGAAAAAGGTTCAAAAAAATGCATGCTTCAGACTATTACAAAAAATTTGCTCAAGTAAAGGGACTAGAGCTTGCCTTGGATTCATTCAGGCACCTACAAAAATCATATGACCTGATTATTCTTGAAGGTGCTGGTTCTCCAGCAGAAATTAATCTTGCAAAATATGATATTGCAAATATGCAACTAGCAGATAAAACGGGCTCCTCCGTACTATTGATCTCTGATATAGATAGAGGTGGATCCTTTGCAAGTATTGTGGGTACACTGTCTTTGCTGGACAAAAAGTATCGTAAATTGGTCAAGGGTTTAGTCATAAACAAGTTCCGTGGCGATGTTGCCATACTGAAATCTGGATTTAAGAAACTTGAGGCAATCACCAAAAAGCCGGTCCTTGGAACCATTCCTATGACAACCATTACTCTACCTGAAGAAGATTCTCTTGATGCGCGTGCAGAACCATTTACGTGGAATACAAAAACCATCCGCCAACTTGATAAGGAAATAGATAAGATTGCCAGCCTAGTAGAAAAAAACTTGAATATCAAGGAAATTATCAAATTGATAAAATGATCGAGTTTTTGGTTGCCATATGTACTGCATTTTTGCTTGATCTTACCTTTGGTGATCCCAAAAACAAGCTTCATCCCACTGCTTGGTTAGGCGCACTGATTGCAAAGTTAGTCCCAACTACAAGAGGTTCTCCGACATTTGAAAAATTTGCAGGGATGTATGTAATAATGCTGCCTGTAATAATTGTAATCTCATTGTTATTTTTGTTGGAGATGACATTTGGCCTGATGCCTCTTGGTATTGTCTCTGTGGTACTATCGGCCTTTATTGTAGGAATACTGCTCAAGACAACCTTAGCTATACGAGGAATGGAAAGACACGCGCTTGCTGTAGTTGCAGCAGTGGAGACCGGCGACATTTTTTCTGCCAGAGAACATCTATCTATGATTGTCAAACGCGACACTAGTGGATTGAACCAAGATCACATCTATTCTGGAGTTGTAGAGTCTATCGGTGAAAATACTGTAGATGGTATAACTGGGCCACTGTTCTACTTTGGGTTTTTTGGAATTTTTGGCGCGTTTGTATATCGTATTGTAAATACGGCTGACTCTATGGTGGGATATAATAATAATATCTTCAAAAACATTGGATGGTTTGCAGCTACATGTGATCGTGTACTAAATTATATTCCGTCACGACTTACTGGCATGATAATGATCCTCAGCTCAATGATTCTAAGAAACAACTGGAAGAAATCATATCAGATATTGATTCGTGATTGTAGAAATACTCAGAGTCCTAATGCTGGATATCCGATGGCTGCAATGGCTGGTGCACTAGAGACAAAGCTGGAAAAGATTGATCACTACTCCATTGGAGATGGCACGGTAAGCTTTTCAAAAGAACACGTACTGTCTGCAATATCACTAATGAAGGTGACCTCCATTCTATTTGGAGTGATAGTCACAATTCCTGTGGTGATCATTATGTATTATCTGGGATGGTGGATTCATGTTTAGGGAAATCAGTTCTGTTTTTTCATTTCTGACCATACTGCCCATGCCAAGTACTGATCTGAAAATTGTTGCAAGATACATGTACCTTTTTCCTTTGGTCGGAATAGTACTGGGTTTGCTTGTTGGCTCTATTGGATTTGGCTTGTCCATATTTTTGGATCCGCTAATAACAAGCTTGATTGTAGTTGCATCACTTGCAATAATTACGGGTATACATCACACTGATGGTCTGTCCGACTTTGCAGATGGTTTGATGACACGGGGCTCTAGGGAGAAAAAGCGTGCAGCAATGAAGGATCTCTCTACCGGTTCTGCAGGTATTGTTGCTATAGTATTGTATCTGGTAGGATTAATAATTGCATTTTCCATGTCAAATGAATATGATCTATTTCTGGCAATTCTGTTTGGAGAGATTATGGCAAAATTTTCAATGGTCTTTATGGCTGGCATTTCGAGATCTATTTCATCAAGTTCTAGCTACCCGTTTGTGGGCATTATGAAAAGCCGCAGGAAACTATTTCTTGCCAGTTTGATGACACTAGTGCCACTTGTTGTGCTGGGAGGTACCACAGGACTTGTAATATTTGGAATAGGTATTGTGGCAACTATGTTTCTTGCGACGATATCTGCACGCAGTTTTGGCGGCATCACCGGCGACGTGTTGGGTACTGCAAATGAACTTGTACGTTTGACATCTGTTATGGCCTTTGTTGTGATATGATTGGAATAGTTATGGCAGGCGGCAAGGGGAGTCGGATGGGAAAAAATCAAGAGAAACTATTACTTCAATATAAAAAACCGATCATCTTTCATGTGCTTGATGCTTTAGTTTATTCTGGATGTTTTTCAACAATTTTTGTAGTTACAAGTCCCAACTCTCCTCAGACAAGCAGGCTTGTCACTGAAAAAAATTATCCCACCATACAAACTCTGGGCAATAATTATGCAGAGGATCTTAATGTTGCCTTACAGTCAGTTAGCGGTCCCGTACTTGTTACACCTGCTGATCTACCACTACTTGATGAAGCAATTGTGAGACAGCTTGTACGACACTATACCCCTACAGTACTGTGGAGATCGGTGCTTGTGACAAGCCAGTTTCTTGATTCTTTGAATCTTTCATCTGAATTTGGTGTTGTATATGAAGGCATGAGACACTATTACACTGGAATCTCTCTGGTTGACTCTTCGAGAATTGACAAACTTGGCAGGGTTGATGAGAGCTATATTGTAGTGGATGATAAGCGGATTGCGTTTAACTTGAACACATCTCAGGATTATGAGCTACTCGGCGCTTCCTGAGATCTTTCCGTTTATTTCTGCCTTGGATCCAGTAGGTTCTGCAATTGCATTTCCACACGAATTGCATGTGACTATGGTTGATGCATGGGAATAAACAATTTGTATTTCATTACATTCACCACATATGACATTTTGGAATTTGCTTGATGGCCTTGGAATCTCAATGTGATCTTTTTTCATGCTGCTATCAACTCAAACTTTTTTATTCGAATTCCGGGCTTGTTGTATTTTTTCTTGCATACTGAACATGTCATGATGGGTGTTACCTTTTTTGTTACCTTTGCTGGCTTGGCAAGCTTTGGGAATTTTTGTCCTCCATACCCATGTTTGCGTTCAGCATGTCTTCTTTCACCCCTTGCCGAACCTCGTCTCTTACCTGCTTTGTAAATTGATATCTTTTGTTCTGTGTGCGTCTTGCATTTTGCACAGTACTTCCGGATGGTTTTGGGTATGTTCATATCAAAAAAGCCAATAGTCCAGTAATTTAAGCATTGGTTATATTTTTGAAGTTGAATCTATAATAGACACAAACTCGAACTTGAAATTGTGACTACAAGTCTTGCAAATATGATTACTTTGCTGAATTCTGTAGCAATGGGTGACAAGAAAGCGGATCTGGTGCTGAAGAACTGTTCATTATTATCTGTGTATACTGGAGAAATAATTCCAAAGACGCAGATCTCCATATTGCGTGATAGGATCGCCTATGTTGGCCCTGATGCCCGACATACTGTGGGGCCCAAGACCACACTTGTAGACATTAAAGAGAAATTTGTCTGTCCTGGTTTTGCTGATCCTCATGTGCATATTGACCAGTTTGTACTTCCATCTGAACTGGCAAAAAAATCATTGCTTTGTGGTGTCACATCTCTCTTCTCAGACCCAGTAGATATGGTCAGCGTCACAGGATACAGGGGGTTCAAGGAATTTGTGAGGTTGGGCGAGGGCCTGCCAATAAGGATCTTTCATGTGATTCCCGGTGGGCTTCCAGTGGATGTGAAATTCAGCACTGGCAAAACACTTAGTTTGGCACAAGAAAAATCTGCACTACGACATCCACATGTATTGGGATTGGGGGAGGTCTTTTCGTGGACCAAGGTGACATTACGGGATCCACACACGATGAAAGTATTGTCAACAATGTTGGATGATGACTGCATCATCAACGGACACACAGCAGGTGCTAGTGATAGGAAACTCAACGCATATGTTTCGTCTGGAATATTGTCCTGCCACGAGCCAATAAACTTTGATCAGGTGTTAGAGCGATTACGATTGGGAATGTGGATTATGATGAGGGAGGGTTCCATTAGACGTGATCTCAAAGAGATCATTCCGCGTGTATTGTCTAATGGAACGTATATGGACAGGCTGATGTTTTGTTCTGATGGACTTGATCCAACAGATCTTGTCAGGTACGGTCACATGGACCACTGTATCAGGGAATCCATCAAGCTAGGTATGAAGCCAGTTGATGCAATTACTGCCGCATCCAAGAACTGTTTTGATTATTACAACATGGGAAAAGATCTTGGTGGAATTGCACCTGGAAAGTTGGCCGACATGGTAATTTTTGATGATCTCAAACATGTCAAACCTACTTTGGTGTTTGTGGGCGGCAAACTGGTAGTGTCAAACGGAAAACTTGTAATACCAATCAGGAAAAAACGCGTCTCTTCCTGGATTAAAGATACCATTAAACTGAACATGCTTCACTCAAAAGACTTTGTAGTGACTGCAAAACAAAATACTGTTACTGCAAACACAATCCTATTACTTACAGAAATTGTTACGCAGCTTGGAGCTCGCCAACTACCAGTATGCGATGGTATGGTTGCCGCTTCTCATGATTTGGACCTGTGGAAGGTAGCCGCCTTTGATCGTGTACATGGCACCAGAAATCACTCCATCGGGTTCTTGGAGAACTTTGGTGCTGATATTGGTGCATTTGCATCAACGTGGAGTCTACATGAAAATGATCTGATAGTTATAGGCACAAGTGATTCTGATATGGCAGTTGCTGCAAATCATCTTATCAAAAACCGGGGTGGCATGTCTGTTGTCAAGGACGGTAAAATTCTAGCATCACTCCCATTACCAGTTGCCGGGATTATCTCCACTGATTCGTTTGAAAAGACACTTTCTAACTTTGAGCATATCAGCTCGTGTCTTGTTGACTCTGGCTGCAAATTCTCTCGACCTCACCTAATTCCGCTTTTTTTGCCATTTCTGGCATTACCGTCTGTGCGCATACTGTCTAGTGGAATTGTAGATGTCAAAAAACGTGTATTTCTACAACCATATTCTAGTTGAATGTGTGGTATTTAGTAGGCTGTTCCTGCAAGTTTCAACTAAGTAATATTAAAAAAGGGGGCATATCAACTTGAGACTGAATCTCAATGGCATCAATTCAACAGGGGCCTAATGGGCCGGTACTGGTTTTGAAGGAAAGTGCTCTTCAGCAGAAGGGCAAGGACGCTCAGCAGAACAATATTGCGGCCGCAAAATTGGTGGCTGATCTGGTTAAGAGCAGCTTGGGGCCTAGGGGGCTGGACAAGATGCTGGTGGACTCTTTGGGCGATGTTACTATCACTAATGATGGTGCTACCATCCTTAAGGAGATTGATGTACAGCATCCTGCGGCAAAGATGATGGTTGAAATTTCAAAGACTGTAGATAATGAGGTGGGAGATGGAACCACATCTTCTGTGGTGTTTGGTGGGGCCTTGCTGGCAAAAGCAGAGGAACTAATTAAAAAGGACGTTCATTCCTCGGTAATAATTGAGGGTTATCAGGCCGCATCTGAAAAAACGTTGCAGATATACTCTGAGTTAGCCAGAAAAATCAAGCCTGATGATAGGGAATCACTCTTGAAGATTGCCACTACTAGCATGCAATCAAAGCTTATCTCAGAAGACAGTGGTACTATTTCAAAGATTGTAGTAGATGCAATATTGGGAGTGGCTACGAAAAAAGCAGATTCTTACACTGTAGACCTTGACAATATAAAAGTGGAAAAAAAGTCAGGCGGCTCCATACAAGACACTCAGGTAGTTAAGGGAGTAGTACTTGACAAGGAGATCGTTCACAGTGCAATGCCAACAAAGATCGAAAAGGCAAAAATTGCACTGCTCAACACGGCACTTGAGATTGAAAAGACTGAGATGAGTTCAGAAATCAGAATAACTGATCCCACACAAATGCAGATGTTCCTAGAAGAAGAAAACAGGATGCTCAAGACCATGGTTGACAAACTTTATGATGTGGGGGCTAACGTATTGATTTGCCAAAAAGGAATCGACGACATTGCCCAGCACTATCTCTCAAAACATGGAATAATGGCGGTACGTCGTGTCAAAGAAAGCGACATGATCAAACTATCAAAGGCGACCGGTGGTCGAGTTATCACCAATCTTGATGATCTTACCGAAAAAGATCTAGGTTATGCCGATCTTGCACACCAAAAGAAGGTCGAGTCCGACAAGTGGGTCTTCATTGAAGGTTGCAAACATCCCCAGTCCGTGACGCTATTGATACGTGGTGGTTCACAGCGCGTGGTTGATGAGGTGGATCGTTCAATTCATGATTCTTTAATGGTAGTAAAGGACGTGATAGAAAAACCAAGTATAGTTGCAGGCGGCGGGGCTCCGGAATCTTTTGCGGCATCACAATTAAAGGAATGGGCAGACAGCTTTGATGGGCGAGAACAGCTGGCAATTAAAAAATATGCAGAGGCCCTTGAGGTAATTCCGCTCACAATTGCAGAAAATGCAGGGATGGATCCCATTGATACGATGGCAAGCCTTCGAGCCAAACAAAATCAGGGACGCAAGTGGATCGGTATTGATGCAAGGAACACAAAGATTGCCGACACCATGACTATGGGCGTCATTGAGCCTATTGCCGTAAAAGAACAGATAATTAAATCTGCTACAGAGGCAGCCTGCATGATTTTGCGTATAGATGATGTCATTGCAGTATCTGGCGGGCCTCCGGGTGGTGCAGGTGCACCCCCAATGGGCTAACTTTAAGATGTCTGTCAACTTATGTATCGAATAGGCATAGATCTGGGCGGCACCAAGACTGAGGGTGTCCTTTTGGATGAATCTCTTGCCATACTCAAAAGGAAGCGCGTCTCCACACCTAAAGACAACTATACCGAAATACTTGATGTGATTGCCTCCCTTACAAATGAGATGTCAGAAGGAGCTGAGCATATCTCTATAGGTGTGTGCACACCTGGATCCATATCCAAAGTCACTGGACTCATTCAATCCAGTAATATTTGGTGCCTTTTAGACAAGCCACTAAAAGAGGATCTTGAAGAAAGACTGGGACAGAATATATCTCTGGAAAATGATGCAAACTGTTTTGCAGTTGCAGAGGCAACCATGGGCAGTGCCATCAATTTCTCATTCGTATTTGGTGTTATAATGGGGACCGGCGTGGGCGGCGGCATAGTGATTGATGGGAAACTACATCATGGCAGATTAGGTATAGCGGGGGAATGGGGGCACCATACATTGCACCCATATGGACGTGACTGTTACTGTGGAAGACTCGGCTGTGTTGAGACGTATATTTCTGGTATGGCTCTTCAAAGACGTTGGTCTGAGATGACACGCAAGGCACAGACCATGCCTGAAATTGTACAGAACTTGGACAGCAAAGTGGGAATCCAATTCAAAAAGGACTGGCTTGAAGACTTTGGAATGGGACTTGCCAACGTAATTAACATCTTGGATCCTGATGTTGTAGTGCTTGGAGGTGGACTATCTAACGTGGATTTTTTGTATACTGATGGACAGAAATCAGTCCACGACAAGATATTCTCGAGCTCGGCAAATACCCCGATACTTAAAAACAAATTGGGAGATTCCGCGGGCGTCTTTGGTGCAGCATTGCTCTAGTTAGATTGATGTGTATAGATATTAGTTCATATGCGCAATTACGTTTTGACATGTCAAATCACGTCTAAATCCTATATCATTCTTTGATTACGCATAAACTCTATTGTGTCAGAAATCGTTAGTGATTATTTTAGCATGAGTTGGTACTATTGTGGCTCTATTGTGGCAGGAGGCTTGCTCGATATTGTATAGGTGACCCACGTCACGTCATCTATCTCATTTGTTATGCGATTACTGATCTTCTCCAACAACCAGTCCGGTAGTCTGGTCCAGTCTGCAGTCATTGCATCAATGGAATCTACCACTCTGATCATGACTATATTTCCATATTTTCTCTCATCGCCCACTACGCCAACTGCCTTGTCATCTCCAACTGCTGCATAAGCTTGCCATACTTTGTCGTATAGTCCTGCATCAAACAACTCATCTTCAACTATCTTACTTGCCACTTTGACAATCTCAAGCTTTTTTGGAGTTATTTTGCCTATCACTCTTACTGCCAATCCTGGACCTGGAAAGGGATGCCTTGTGAGTAGCTTATCTGGAACGTGCAGGATCTTTGCAATTTTTCTTACTTCATCTTTGTATAACTCTCGTAGCGGTTCCAATATCTCCATATCTAAGCTCTCTGGAAGCCCTCCTACATTGTGATGTGATTTTATGACTGATGCGGGACCTCGTGATATTCCACTCTCAATCACATCTGGGTATAATGTACCTTGTGCAAGCCATCTGAAAGGACCATTCTTTTCGGCAAACTTTGTAAATACCCTGACAAACTCTTTGCCTACTATCTTTCTTTTCATCTCTGGATCTGCTATTTCGTTGAGTTCATCTAGAAATTCCCGGGAAGCATCTATTTGACTGAAATTTACCTTAAAGTTTTCCTTGAATATTTCAACGATCTCTGTCTCCTCGCCGAGTCTCAACAGTCCATTGTTCACAAATACACATCTTAATCTGTCACCTATTGCCTTGTGTATCAGCAGGGCAGCAACTGTTGAATCTATTCCTCCGCTTACTCCACAGAGTACATTTCCCTTAATGTGTGCAATTTTTTGCACGGCAGAATCGATGAATCCCCCCATTGTCCAATCTTGTTTTGCATTACACACTTTGAGTACAAAATTCTTGAGTATATCTGTGCCCCTTTCAGTATGGACCACTTCTGGATGAAACTGGATCCCATAAACTGCCTTCTCTTTGAGTGCAATTGCGGCAGCCTTTGCACTTTCGGTGTGTCCTATTATCTGAAATCTAGGAGGGATCTCTTCTGCTTCGTCGCCATGACTCATCCATGCCCTGAAAGATTTTCCCACTCCATCAAGTAGTCCTTTGCTGTCATCAATTACCAGCATTGATGAGCCGTATTCTCTGTTTACGCGTTTAACTTTGCCGCCAAACTTGTCAACTATTAGCTGGTGCCCATAACATATTCCTAGCAGGGGCAATCCCATCTTGAAAATTTCACTATCTGGCTTGGGTGCATCTTGGCTGTAGATGCTTGATGGACCCCCAGAGAAAATTATTCCTTTTGGATTTTGTTTGTATAATTTATCATAACTTGTGTTGTATGGCACAAGCTCTGCATATACGGAAAATTCTCTGATTCTTCTACATATTAGGTGACTATATTGAGAGCCAAAATCCAGAACTACGATCTTGTCCATTAGATATCACTTGATATTTTCAAGCATGCGTGCAAGTGACCATCCTACAGTGTTAATGATTTCATTGACTCTGTCTTTGTGTCTATAATTTTCGATGATTATCTCCTTGATGTATTGATCATCTGTTGTAATTACATGATTTATGATTGATTCTTTTTGGATCTTTCCTGCATTTGCTTCATCTAGATCTTTTTTGCTCATGCCGCCAATTATTCTATCTAAAAAGAATGACTTGAATGGTGGTGTGTCAGTATTGACTTTGATGTTTGGTTCTATTGTGATGGTGATTTGTTCGGGTGTTACGTGTGCTTGTGCCACAACTTTACCATCACTTCCACCTGTAATTGGGATTATATCTTTTACATCTTCAGTATTTTTGTCTGGTGTTTTTGCTACAAGTGATGATGCCTTTATGAAACTGCTCTCTTTTAGGACTATATCTAAGATCTCAAGGTTGCTTTCTAGTAGCTCGATTGCTTCTTGATGTTCAGTTATGCGGGAGTATAGATCGTCTTTCAACTTTACAATTTTATGGATCTGTTCATCGGATAATCCCATAGTTTTTCGTTGTTATTACAATATTAAACTCATTCTAGTAAAACTAGATCTCTGGGTAGTATCTTTTTGAATCCGCGTATATGAGTAGAAGTTGTAAATAGTTCTGATCTGGTTCTTTCTGCTAGCCATTCTAGAAGCTTTTTGCTCTTCGCTAGTTTCTTAAGCTTGATTTTCACATCATCTTTGCTTGTATTTGAGAATTTGCCTATCTTATTGTTATAGTCCATTCCAAATAGGACTATCTTTCTTGCTCCGAAATGACTTGCAAGGAAGACTGCTCTGTCTCCATCTGTAAATCCACCAAAGTTACGTATCTTCCCAAACGGCTCTGCTTGCGTGGTGCCTAGATATCTATTGAAGCTTCTTGCCAGATACAGTTTTGGTATGTTGTCACCATGCGCGTGCACTACGATGAAAGCACCCTTTTTACTGCATCTTTTGAGCGCGGTTTTATCTCCGTCTAGGTCAGTAACTAAAATATCTGGAACTATATTGTTCTCAATCAACGGCTTTGCAGCACTGTCTGCAGCAATTTTGACTATTTTTTTGAATTTTTTCAATATACTGATTGATGTTTCCAGTGATGTCCCAGCACCAATCACAAATACAGTCTTGTCTTTGATTGTAGTTGCTATTGTTTTGTCTGGTATTGTGTCTCTCATTATGTGGTCTAGTATGATTGCTGATTGGTAGTCCAGCTGTATATTATAACCAAACTCTTTGGCTATCTCTGCATATTTACGATTCCATCCCTGGATTATCACACAACTCAAATTGTATGGGTTTTTGATAAATTATGTGCATAAGCTTGGCAGAACGCCTGTAGGTGGAAGCAATCCAGTCCGAATAATGGGAATTATCAACACAAGTCCAGAATCATTTTATAAAAAATCAGTCAAAATATCTCGCTCGCAGATTCGGAATGCAGTCATTCAGATGGAGTGCGACGGTGCAGATTTTGTTGATGTGGGAGGCATGTCTACTGCACCATATCTGTCCACACATATTCCAGAAAAGACAGAGTTATGTCGTATTCTTGAGGCAATCAAAATAGTTCGAGATGTCTCTGATCTGCCTATATCAGTTGATACATGTAGAGCATCTGTTGCCAAGGCCGCATTGGAGAATGGTGCTGAAATAGTCAATGATATTACGGGCCTTAAATTTGACAAAAAAATGACTGATGTCATTTCTTTGCACAAGCCGTCAGTCATATTATGTGCATATGACACCAAAACAGTCACAGGTGATCCCATCAAATCAACTAAGGCACTGTTGAGGGAGAGTGTGACAATTGCAAAAGATTGTGGTCTGTCTCAAAACAAATTAGTTTTGGATCCTGCCATTGGGTTCTTTAGAAGATCTGGACGTGGAAAATATTTTACCAGAACTCATACTGACTGGAACAAAAGAGATATTCAAATCATTTGTAACTTGCGATCAATTAAACAGCGTTACCCACTTTTAATTTCCGTCTCTAACAAGTCATTTTTAGGCAATATCTTGGAGCGTGATGATCCCCCAGACAGAATATTTGGAAGTATTGCAGCAGAAGCCATCTCAGTGTTATATGGTGCAGACATTATTCGCACACACAATGTTGCACAGACAAGAGATGCAGTTTTAATTGCATCTGAGATGTCTGGACGATCTTACTAGAGCAGTTCTTTTACCAAATTAGTGTGTCTGGATCTGGTGAGTTGATTTTTTATTTGCTTTATGCGTGTGTTAATTACTTTAATCATACTGGTGATTTGCTTGTAGTTTATGTTTAAAGCGGTGGTCACAAAATTTTACTTCATATATAGAGTAGTTTGTAAATGTCCGAGTCTGCTAACTATTCAGAAATCTTAGATACTTGTCACTGTTTTTGTCAATATGTTTTAATATTCTGTATTTACTAAATATCTCCGTGAATCGTCTATCTACTTTACCAACTGTTATAGATCTGGCGCGTTCTGATCGCTTGCACCATACACCAATTGAGATGCTTGATACTTGTGGTGGCCTGTCTGCTAAAATCGATCTGGCATTGACTGAATTTGCTGACACTGTTGTTACCTTTATGCCTGATTCTGCTAATTGCAGTATATGTTCCATAACTTGTACTACAGTTATCATACAATATGAATTTCAGGATGAGCCACCTGAAATATCAACCACAACTGATGTTGCTGAGGTAAAGCTATGACGCTGCTACCGTTTTTTCTTATTGCAATATTTGCTGTGGCGTTTGTTCCTGTTGCATCTACAACGTATTCTGAAGAGAGCAATGCGGCGGATGTTTTAAAGCAAATTTTTGAACTCGCAAATAATGCTGAATCTGCCCAGCTTGGTGCTGTGACTTTGGGCTCTGGTGATGCCTTGCCACTTCAAGAATCGTCTGTGACGCTTGAGATCTCTGCCTTTAATGACGACAACAACAACAGCAGAAATGATGTTAACGAGGATCCATTTGAAAATCTTTTAGTTGTGGTTTGGATGCCAACTACAGACGAGATAAAAGAACTCGTCACTGACGCTAATGGTATTGCAAAGTTGGATCTTGTAACTGATGAATTTTATGCCATAGTATTGCAGCCGGAAGACAAGTTTGTATCCACGCACTCTTTTACACTGGCAGGCAACATACGATGGGGCATACTTCACATATCAGATACAACAGATGACTCTATCTACAAAATGAATATAGGTATAACGTCTGATCGTCCTACTGCTCCAACAGATAGTATCAAGATTGGAGCACTGTTGCCACTTTCTGGCTCTAATGCCAATTTAGGTGAGGAGAACAAGGCAGCTACTGAATTTGGCATCAAAAAATTCAACGAGCGCATCATGCAGACGGGTCTGGATATCTCATTGGAACTGGTAGTTGAGGACAATGAATCTAACCAAAAGATCTCTATGGAGAAAATCAAAAAATTACATGATGATGGCATTGATATCGTGATAGGTCCGCTTGGCAGCTCCAACACTACTGCCGTCAAGGAATTTGCCGATGATAATGATATGCTTGTACTGTCGTGTTGTTCTACTGCTCCATCTCTATCAATGGAGGGCGATAGCATCTTTAGGTTGCTGCCAGATGATACAAATCAGGGACCGGCCATAACTCGGTTGGCACTTGAGGAGGGAATAGATGTGCTTGTTACCATATATATAGACGATCCATGGGGTCGTGGCCTCAAAGATACTGTTATGAAGTCGTTTACTGATGCGGGCAAGACGTTTGCAGCACCAATTTCATATGATCCCAAAGAAGATGGGCCTGATGGCTATTCGCAAGTGACAGAACGTTTGGCACAAGCTGTGCAAGACA
>CAZIHR010000107.1:0-5599 GCA_964538885.1 uncultured Nitrosopumilaceae archaeon | reverse complement strand
TTATGATGATTTCATGGCAAGTGAGTGTGAGGGTCTGTGCGGTGTCTGAAATAGTAAAGCAATTGTCAAAAAACAGAATGAATTTTGGATATATGATATACGTAAATATTGATGAGCTTCCGGGATTATACTGTTTTTGGGTACGCAATGTATGCCTCTATGTCGGAATGAGTTCTAATCTCAGACGAAGACTGAAACAGCACTGTGAAGCAGAAGACAATCCCGAATTGATAGAACATTTTGATGCCTATAGTAATGAGATTGAAATGACAATAGCATATGAAGAGGATGCCGATGAGCGCAGACTACGTCGCTTGGAATCAGAGGCCATAAAAAAGATGTCCCCGATAGCAAATAGGCAGGGCGTTTCTAGATGAATACATATCCCGCACTGTATGGAAAGTTTGGCACTACAGAGTATTTTGTCGTGACCATGCCAGTATCAGAACTCGTGAATTCGATACAGTTCCCCTCCGATCTACAAGACTGGGAAGACAGATCACTTGAGGGACAGTTCCAGAGAAAACTGGATCACGCTAGAATACGCCGTCACATTGCTCCGTATTTTGCAGTAGATGATAAGAGATTTTCTAGTTCATTGGTGCTTGCAGCACGCGATATATCTGTGATGGATTTTGAGACAATACATGACACCTCAAAGAAACTATTATCCCCATTCAAGCATGTTGCAGACAATATGGGCTTTCTAACTATAAGGCCACAAAAACTCATTCCGCTTGACGGTCAACATAGAGCCAAGGCATTCCAAAATGTAATTGCTGAAAATAAAGATTCCAAGCTTGGAGAAGACATAATTTCCGTAATTATAATTCCTTTTGAACAGTCACATGCAAGATACATATTTAATAAAATAAACAAGTACGCCAAGCCCACATCAAAAGCTGGCAAGCTGATAACTGATGATGATGATTCATTGGCAGTAGCAACTAGATGGTTGATATCAGAAGGAGTGATTCCTCGTAGACTGGTAAATGCTGAATCGGTATCGCTCAATGAAAAATCACGCGAATTTACGTTACTTTCCACATTTTATGATTCCAATAAAACACTACTATCAGTATTGTCTGTTCCCAAAGTTGGAAGGGCGGATAAAATGGATGAGAAAGAGCGCATAAAAGTACAAAATGATCTGAAAAAGGAATGGCAGAAACTATTCTCTGGCATAGACGAATGGAAGAAAGCCCTAGAAGATCCAAGCGAAAAAGGTGACCAAACAAGAACATGTCTGCGCAAGAATTCCATTCTAGGAAAGCCTATAGGTCAACTATCACTGATAAAGGGATACACATACGCGTATACTAAATTACAAAACAAAGACATGATAATAAAAAGACTAAACCGCATAAATTGGAATATAGACAATCCAATGTGGACCGGATTGTTGGTAAAGCCAAATGGCAGGATGATGTATGGTACACGTGTGGCAAATATGGCATCCAATATGATTGGACATCTAGTGGGGGCAAAGTTATCAAGGATCATAGAAAACAACCTGTTGGATTATATTCACGGCACGACAAGGAAAAAGAGCAAGAGACTCCCAATGCCCGTAAAGAAAACTTGAGACGACACCACTATGTGAAAATGTATTATATTTTAGACATATAGAAAATCAGGATGGTGTGGCGCTCACTTTACCAGATAACTTGCCATCACCTACAGAATTTGTGGCAGCAACAATAAAGTCATAAGATATATCATTAGTAAGACCTGTCACAATAGCAGTTGTTGCCGTACTGGTTCCATCATGAAATGTCTTCCATATATGACGGCTGGTTTCTTTGAATATGATTGTATAATCAGTAATTTTAGCTCCTCCATTATCAGCAGGTGCAGTCCAAGATAAAGTTACTTTGCCATTGCCGGCAGTAGCCGTCAAGCTTGTTGGTGCATCAGATTTGGTAGCTGGTATGGCAGCAACTATGACAGACCACGGATATTGTTCATTTGAAAATACAGCAGCTACTCTAAAGTCGTACGATACACCCTGTGTCAGACCTGTTACTGTAGATAACGTACTTTTCATACCATCTTTGAATGTCGTCCAATTGGTGTCGCTGCTGCGTTTGTATTGTAGTGTGTAGGTGACTCCACTGCGGTTTTTGTCAGCTATGTAACTCCAATCAACTGTAATCTCTTTATTTCCAGATTTCACACTGGTGATAGTGGTTGTGCCATATGATATAGATGGCATGGCAGAAATTTCTTTGGAGTTTGTACTTGTACCCACACCATTTGTAGCAGTCACCCAAAACCTAAAAGTTTCACCATTTGTCAGACCACTGATTACCTTCTCTAGATATCGTTTATTAGAAACGGTGACGCTTGAAGTAAACCCGTTATCTTTACTTCCAGTATAATGGATTTCAAAAGAATTAATGTAAGAACCGCCGTTTGCAGGCGCACTCCATTTGACCAACACATTACCATAACCAGCCTTGACGGTCACGCCAAGAGGGGCATCTGGGACATCAGGAGTATTGCAAAAACCTCGATACCAAACTTTGCCGCTAGGACATACACAAGAGCTACCATTCCACACCTTGCCATTGGTACATGTCTGAACATCACCATCATTTCCGCCGCCACTATTTTTGACACATGTGTCATTTCTCAACGTATATCCCGAGTTACAGTTGCATGAATTGCCTTGTTGCGTGCCGCCGCCACAATTCTTTGTTATATAGCATGTCCCAGAATGCTCATGGGGTTTGTCTGTGGGACATACACAGGCATCATTCCTGAGTACTTTGTTGCCAGTGCAGGGATTCTTATCACGGCACGAATTTGTACTAGAGATGTAATCTTGATTTGCCGTGCATTGGGTTTTTGCCTCACATGTGCCATTTACAAAGATTGGTTTGTTTGTGGGACATACACATGAATTCTGATTTTGTTCCCTGCCACCAGTACATGCCTTTATTTTATAGCACCTGTTATCTTCCTTGTGATTTTTACCTGTAGGACACACACATTTGTTATTACTTTGTATCAGATCTCCTGTACATTTTAGATCCTTGTAGCATATTCCTTTCTCGAGTATTGTTCCTGTTGGACAGACGCAAAAGATGTATTGCCGTATTTTGCCACCTGTACATTTTGAAGCAAAACATAATGCACCTTCTTTGACTGGCAAATTTGATGGGCAGCCGCATTTATCTCCTTGCTGTTCTAGATTGCCAGCACACTGAAGTGATGTATAGCAGGACCCCTTCCATTTGTGTGTCATGCCTGCCGGACAGACGCATTTGTTATTATCTACTATCTTGTTTCCAGTACAGGGATTCTTGTCGCGACACGAATTTGTACTAGAGATGTAATCTTGATTTGCCTTACACTGGGTTTTTGCCTCACATGTACCATTTACAAAGATTGGTATGTTTGTGGGACATACACAAGAGTTTCCTTGCTGTATTTTACCATCGGTACAATCCATTTTAGCATAACATGTTTTTTTATATTCGTGAGGTAAATTAGCCGGACATATACAAACACCATTCTTTATCACTTTATTTCCAGTACACGCCAATGTGGTGACACATGAGTTAGCTTGCTGTATTTCACTACCAGTACACGCCAATTTCTTGTAACAGCTATTGCCTTCCCGATGTTTTTTGCCTGCTGGGCATTCACAAGTATCACCCTGCTGCTCCAAGTCCCCAGTGCAATTTTG
Source organism: uncultured Nitrosopumilaceae archaeon (assembly GCA_964538885.1). Classification (GTDB taxonomy): domain Archaea; phylum Thermoproteota; class Nitrososphaeria; order Nitrososphaerales; family Nitrosopumilaceae; genus JAPOPJ01. The sequence goes on along the minus strand of CAZIHR010000107.1, from coordinate 1,905 downwards.
AATTACATAGCACTTGCCATTGTATTCAGTATTGTCTGTAGGACACTGACACCTGTATGCGTCATCCAATGTACCACCAATACAAGATGGTTTTACTTTGCAGGAATCTCCAATCTGCACCTTTGGAGGTGTGCAACCATTGGGAAGCGGAAAATGGCATTTATCACCTTGCTTTATTCTATCAAATGTGCATATGCATTCCCCGCCAATCTGAACGGTATCATCCGTACAACTTAGATCGGCATAACACTTGCCGCCAAATTGAATTGGCAATGTATTAGGACAGATACATCCATCTCCTGAATCATTTGGAACCTTAAAGTTGTGGCACTCACAAGGTATGGAATCCCCGATGATAATAATTTCATCAGCAGGCGTCAATAAAATCAGAGTTTCCCCACAAGTCACCCCTCCACCCACATATGTGACGACAGATGATGTTCTAGGATTAATCAGTGATATGCCATCTGTATCATGTTCACCATCAGTTGGACTGATGTATAAAAAATCAGGATTTCCCTTAATTATATCGCCATTTTCATCAACCAGATATGGGACAAATTCACTTGAATCAAGCTGTATATTGCCATAATTGTGCAACAAAAAATGAAATTTACCAGGCTCCCTGCTCACATGAGATACAACAAGTAATTCAGATGCTTTTTTTTCCTGCAAATCTAAACGATCATCTAGAATTTCTTTAGTGTCATCATCAGTCTCAGAAAAGATAAAAAACAGACTTATGGCCACTATACTACCTACGGCAAGTACTATGATGGATCCCAGTATTTCAGATACTGCAGCATTTCTACTCACAAAATAAATAATGTCAATATCTTTTAAGGAGAAATTTTTCTAAAATTGTAAAATGTGACTGCTTCTGAAATAATAAAGCAATTCTGAAAATATACATGAATCATATCAAACCATTCAATGTATCAAGATGGAACATATCAATTGATACAAGTGTTCTATTATACTATGGATATCTTGGGTATAAAGTGGATAGTGAACAATGTGAGTCTCGACAAATGAAAATAGTCAGAAATACAATACAATATATCAAATTCTGGATCTGTTGTACGAAAATTAGGTTACACTGATTTGAAGCGTACTGCGAAGGAATATTTCAGCCTGCATCGATCAAAATATATGAAGTCAAAAAGGCTCAAGGCAGACCAGATCAGCCACATAATACACCAGTGCGAGAAGGGCCGTAGCAGGTTCCAGACGGCACGGGAGATGGGGATCTCCAGGCAGCACGTGGGCATATTCTGGTCGCGGTTCTACAGGGCGGACGGCGACATCTCGCGCGTCATGCCCAAAAAGGCGGGGAGGTGTCCAAGGGACATATGAGACGGCCTGATACGGGCGGTCACGCGCTTGCATGCCGACGAGCCAATGGGCGTCATGCGCACGACAAGAAGACTCAGAGAGGGAGGAATCGCCGCAAGTTATTATGATGTGTACCGCATAATGAAGATGAAGAACATGATCGGGAGCTCTGTCGCAAAGTCAAGGAGGCGAAAATGGCTCAGGTATGAGCGCAGATACTCCAACGCAATGTGGCACGTGGACTAGCACGACATGAAGGATCCGCGCCTGAGAGGGCTCAAGATAGTCGTGTATCTGGATGACGCCTCCAGGTGCGTGACCAGATTCGGACTGTATGGTGAGGCCACCGCCCTCAACGGCGTGACCGTGTTGCGCATGGCCGTCGGGAGGTTTGGCAGGCCCGCAACGATACTCTCGGGCAACGGAAAACCTGACTTGTCCCATAAGTAGTTCGCCTCTTAAAGCAAGCGTATGTGTGCCTAGATGCCATATCAAATTAGCCAGCATATATTACGTGAAAAAAGTAGTTCGCCTACAGATGAGATGTTGTGAGGAGGGTCATACTTGACG
>CAZIHR010000106.1:0-2495 GCA_964538885.1 uncultured Nitrosopumilaceae archaeon | reverse complement strand
TGTCTTGCACAGCTTGTGCCAAACGTTCTGTCACTTGCGAATAGCCATCAGGCCCATCTTCTTTGGGATCATATGAAATTGGTGCTGCAAACGTCTTGCCCGCATCAGTAAACGACTTCATAACAGTATCTTTGAGGCCACTACCCCATGGATCGTCTATATATATGGTAACAAGCACATCTATTCCCTCCTCAAGTGCCAACCGAGTTATGGCCGGTCCCTGATTTGTATCATCTGGCAGCAACCTAAAGATGCTATCGCCTTCCAATGATAGAGATGGAGCAGTAGAACAACACGACAGTACAAGCATATCATTATCATCGGCAAATTTCTTGACGGCAGTAGTGTTGGAGCTGCCAAGCGGACCTATCACGATATCAATGCCATCATCATGTAATTTTTTGATTTTCTCCATAGAGACATCTTTATCAGATTCATTGTCCTCAACTACCAGTTCCAATGAGATATCCAGACCCGTCTGCATCATGCGCTCGTTGAATTTTTCAATGCCAAATTCAGTAGCTGCCTTGTTCTCCTCACCCAGAGTTTCATTATCACCAGAAAGTGGCAACAGTAATCCCACCTTATCTGTGGGCTCAACATCAGTATCAGTATTGGAAGGTTCGAATTTGTATTGAACACCTTGTAGAAAATTGATCTTTTGAGTATTGGCATCAAAAGTGCCTATTCTTTGCCAATCATCATTTTGGAATTGCGATATGGCATAGTCTGACACAGCCAGATCACCATTTGAATTGAGTTGGATGGTACCAAAGGTGTTGCCCAAAGTATTACGGGTTGCTACAGCATCATTAAACGAATTTAGTATTGCCTCACCTTCCGCGTTTCCGGCGTTCTCAATTGCAAGACCTATTAGCCATGCCGCCTCGTATGAACTGTACGCATATGCACTTAGATGATCATCATCTGTAATGTCAAGTTTGGTTTTGAGACGTTCTTTGATCTTGTCCGCCTCGCTGTCAGGTTCAATTGTAATTGTGGTCTGTACAGCAGTGAATTTTACCTTGGATGCAAATTTAGCCGAGTTGCTTGGGGGGCCATCTCTGAGTTGTTCGACACCATAAATGCCGTCCGTACCAAACCACTGTACACTGCCCAGTTGGGAATCTTTCAGTTCATATGCAATATTCATCATATTGACAATTTCATCAAAGCCAATAGCTACAACCGCGACATTGCCCGATGTAACAGAAAGTGCATCAGATACTGCTACACGCAACAAATTAACATGTGGTCTCAAGTTATCTGGGGATGCTGGATCTGCATAACGTGGCTGGTATGAAATTGGGGCAGGGTGCGTGTGTCCGCCTAGTGTCGCAAACTCCGAGGAGATACCATTGAATAATCCTGCGCCCCAGATGTCATCCCTGTAGATAATGACGATGCTGGCGATCTGATTTTCGTAGAGTAGATTTGATATTACTTTTGACTGGTTAAAGTCATCAGGAGTTATTCTGTAAATGTTGTCATTTGGAATAGACAGACCCACCGCAGTGGAGCTCGGACTCACCACAAGTATGTCATTTTTATCCACATAAGATTGAATTTCTTTTACATTGTTACTTGTCATTGGGCCAATTACCGTCTGTATACCCTCCTGAGTATGTAGTTGTTCAATGACTGTTTGAATATAATTGGAATCAAAAGTCTCATTTGGGCGGACATCTCTTGCCACCAGCTCCATGTCCCAATGTGCATTCTTTTCATCTAGATACGCGTTAAAGTCCTCAACACCTAGCTTGGCACCTTCCAAGTTCTGGTCGGCAACATCAGACCACGCAAGTGGGGAATACAAGGCACCTACCTTGATTGTGCTTGGCAAGAGTCCAGTTATCTCATCTGTACTTGCGGTGTAGGATCCTGTCTTTTCCCAGCCGTCTTCACGTATTGCAAAGAGGTCATAGCCAGTTGATACTAGATCCCCATTATCATTTAGCTTAATGTTGCCGCGTGCACCAATGTAAGAATCTGCAACCTCGGTAATCACCTTCTTTACTTCACTTGCTGACGCGTCTGCCGCTTTCACAATAGAGTTTCCTACCAACCACGCAGCATCATACGAAGAATAAACGTACGGATTTGGAGAGTGGCCCACTGTCTCTGTGACGTAATCAAGTACCTCTTCAGTTATAGGAGAAGTAATAGTAGAGGGAGACACCGCAACAAAGTTGACACTCTGTGCAAATTCCAAGGCTTTGGGGTCATTTATTAGGGTGGCATCATTTGCTATACCATCTGCACCGAGCCATGTAATATCATCTAGCATATCATGGGATGCAGCTGCCTTCATTATTTCTGCCACTTCACTGAATCCAATTGCAAGCACACCCACGTTATCTGTGTCATTGTCTTGCACAGCTTGTGCCAAACGTTCTGTCACTTGCGAATAGCCATCAGGCCCATCTTCTTTGGGATCATATGAAATTGGTGCTGCAAACGTCTTGCCCGCATCAGTAAACGACTTCATAACAGTA
>CAZIHR010000105.1:0-3319 GCA_964538885.1 uncultured Nitrosopumilaceae archaeon | reverse complement strand
CAGATTCAAATATACCATAGGTGACACGCCACATGTTGCCAGTGGTCTCACATGCGGCGCGGCATGATGATCCTTTTTTGAGGTATTTGGCAGCCATTTTCTGTGCAAATTCTAAGGCAGTTTGGTATGTGTTGACATATTGCCCACGTTGGAGAATCTTTCCTGTTGAGCTCACTATACTATAGTCACACTTTCTCTTTCCAATGTCAATTCCAATGATTTCTTTCTATCACCTCCTTGCGGATGTATGGTGAAACGAAAGCTGCACGCACCTATCATAAAATAAAGCCAACTTAGACAGCAGCTCAGACTGCTCCATTCAAACACAAGGGCGCGAAGCCCATTTTTGTGTAGGGGTCGTTCCATCACAATATCTACGGCAGGGTGGTTATCATGTCTTCAATCAAATTGGTAAACAATCCACAATTATATCAAGATGTCGTCTACAAGATGGGCAAGTTTCTCCAATGTATTTTACATGTCCATCAGATATAATGCAATATTTGGCACTGAATATCTGAATGACGGCATTATGGAGGTGGCAGTTCACAACTCCAATGTAGGCGGGTGCGCGAATGCTGGAAAATTTACACGCGGCAATGTAATACCATCAGTTAGATAGTTTGCAATAAAGCTCAAAAGTGTGGATCTTGAAACCACACAATCTGCGTTCGAATCGCAAGTGTATCGCCAGCTGGACATATTAAAGCAACATGGACGAATGCCAAAGAGGCCTACCATAGCAATTGACATGCACAAAATAAAATACTATGGAGAAAAGCCCGACGAAAACATGACGCGCTCCAAATACTAAAACGGCACCAAATACTTTGAGCGATACATCACGATATAATGTGTAGACAAGACTACATCGTTGAATCTTGCTGTATTTCATATGAAGATGGGCGATTCCGTGCCTGAATTTCTTGAAAAAACACTAATTTCTATACAAAATCTGGGAATCGAACCGAATCTAATACTTGTTGACAGGGAATTCTTTTCTGTGGATTGTATTAGGGCCATAGGCAAGCGCGGCGTGGTATATCTGATGCTGTGCAGAAACAGTCCCAATGTAATAATCGCACTGCTTGAGTTTGCGCTCAATGTAAGACCTGACACAACTCCGGTTGCCATGGAAGATCAATCCGGTTCCGCAGAATACTGGATGAAGATAGAGAAGAGAAAGTCGTACAAGGATCCTACAAAACTAGAGCAAAAATACATGGATTTGCTACAAACGATCCTCAGAATAGATCTAAAAAGATACAAAAATAGATGGATGATAGAGGCAGAGTATCGCGAGATCGAGGCTATGAAAACCAGAACTAGGACAAATTGTATGTCGGCAAGAATGATGTGCTTTTACTATTCCATACTGATGTGCAACGAATGTATGATATGTAAGGTCTTGTTCTCATTCTACTCGGAATCGATCATGCTGACATTGATCATGTTCAAATTCCAGATCAAGCAAGTTTCGATACGCGAGCCCAAGCCTACCCCGTAATTGACGCGATGTGGGGCACATTTGGATTAATTGGAATCTACCAAACAGTTATTTATATAGAAATTCGGGAATTAGTTATATGATGTCAGCAGTGTATCCAATGCAAGTTACTGGATTAACCACAGTCGTGGAAAATGATTTCACTGTAACCCTAATACCTGCAACTGTAGTCGAATTTTATAGCATAAAATTAGTACAGGATGAAGACGGACGTTTTGTGGCTACAGTTCCGGAATTGCAAGGAGTGATTTCCGATGGTGCGACAAAGGATGAAGCAATGGCTAATGTCCACGAAGCAATTGAGGCCATGTTGGAATCTATGGGGCAACAGAAAGCGTTTATGTTGATTGCTATTGAATAATCCAAATGACAAAACTTCCAATAATTTCCTCAACTGAGTTAATCGAATTTTTAGCTACATTGGGCTATCAACACAATCATCAAAAAGGTGATCACATTATTTTAAAAAAATATGGTTCTAGAAGACTTTCAGTGCCCCGACGTAAAGAAATGGGCAAAGGGTTACTTTCCACAATTTTAGCAGAGGCACAAAGTAGTAAAGATGATTTCATTTCTTGGCGGAATAATAAATGATCGAAACTGTCAAGAACTGATGACCTGTGACCTACTGTCAAAACGGCGATCTAACGCCTGCCCGTACCCCTGATCGGTTTTTAAGCACCGCGCGTACCTGTCATGCGTGATCTTCTCGGTAGATGCCGAAGTGCAGATGCGTAATAAAGCACTACGCGGGGGCACGCGCGCGACGTAGGGGTGCGACAAGCATGCAAAGAAGGTGGAGTATATCTATGGGAAAAAGACGTACAGGAAAAATGGATTGACCAGGTGCGACAAGCATGCAAAGAAGGTGGAGTATATCTACATGTCGGAACTAAGGACGTACCACAATCACGTGCGCCCGCATCTGGGCCTGCCCGATAAGCAGATTCCGAGCGCGGCTGCGGGCATCATAGTGGGCAACGACAAGATCATGACCAGAATTCAGGCAGTGGCCAAGGCAGGTCACCGTTTTGACAGTAGATCATAGGTCATCAGTTCTTGACAGTTCCAAATGATCATAGCACATATAGGCAACATTTTGGTGATACTGTCATGATTCCAGAAGAGGAGATTAAAAAAAATTTAGTTGATATGGGATATATTCTAGCAAAGCCACGAGCACTATATCCAAGTTATTACAAATTAACTGATGGGACCATAGTTAGAGCATTAATCAATGTCAATTATTTGATTTTGGATCCTCAGGCACCACAAGGATTTGCTGTAAACTCTGCCAACTCTGTAAGCGCATTTGTACCAAAAGAAAAAAGACACCCTGAGTTATTTCAACAATTCACTCCAGCCGAAATCATGAAAGACCCCGTAGATGATGATGTGGAATTCGAAGTGTTGCGTGAAAACTTTAGCGTGTACGATCTAAGCAATGGCATGTTGTTAAGCGTAAAAACCATTGTAGGCCAAATAACCAAATCCAAATACTATACGCGAGATGGGGAACCAATCTACAACATTAATACCAATCCGATCATCAAAGCCAAAAAACCCTAAATTGGGCAGATTTTGTCCAATGCCGAATTTATGTACCCACAATCATCAGTTAACCTAAATGTGCCCCAAATTAAGACAAAACCCAGCAAGGCGCTAGTAAGTTATAGCAACGCTCGTAAATTTAATCATATATGCCAACAAGAAGGAGTTCAGATGATATATCACCCAAGAACCGTTCTTCCAAGCGTCCGGCAAAAGCAAACACCTATGTTAACCATCCCGCCGTTTTATTGTAATCTGTCG
>CAZIHR010000104.1:0-9710 GCA_964538885.1 uncultured Nitrosopumilaceae archaeon | reverse complement strand
TTTGCTATTCGGTATTTTGTCAGGGTTCCGCCAGGCTCGTTAAGCAGTATTCTAGCTACTCTGCCCTTGATGTAGGTCCGCGTTTCCCTTTTCACCGTTCTGCACCAATGTCATTAGACATGTATTGTTTTATTTTAAATAGCTATTTAAATAACTATATATTGTTTTATTTTAAATACATATCATATAAGCAATAATTCATGATTAAGAATAACTGTTAACATCCTGCCCAGATTTCAGATAGTTTTTCTTGCCAAGTATTTAATACAAACCTAAAACTAGCTAATTTCCAAAAATCATCTTAACAATTACTAAATTTACGGGCGTTGCTATAGCTGGTTTTTGTAATATTATTTGGACAACGTATCGCGGCGTATACTCCTAATCTGCCTAAACCTACTCAACGAGCCATACATTCTCAGATAGTACTCGATACCGAATCTTGACATGGACCTGATCTCCTCAAAGTGTGGTTCCCTGCCTAGTTCTTCTTCCATGACATCATAATCAGACATGAGATCCTCTGTGAACACGTCTTTGGTGATGTCGTGAATGCGACGTACTAATACGGTGACCGTGTTCTCAAATTCTGCAAGTGAACCAAAACATTCCTTATAATCCTCTATGCGGTACCGCCCATACTCGTGCAATTCTTCTGTCGGAATGGGTTTTCTAGAGCTTGACTGTCGGTTCCTCTTGATATACAACTCAAAGTATTCGTCGTACAGGTTGTCTTCTAGTATGCTATCCCCAGTGATGGAGATACCCTTAGCTGTTAGATATTCATGGTATCCTCCATACAGGCGTGTCATCTCTTCACGGGTATCGGATCTAGCAAGTTCCCAGAACTGCCTGCTAGTTGGGACATGTGCATAAATCTCGTCTTTGAGGTGTCTGAACTCCTCATCGATCTCCTTTACCGTGGGAGTAGTGGTGCTAGTACCATCTGTAGTTTTACTTTCCGTTGATAAATCATTTGAAGTAGATTGCACCACGACATTCTTTCCCTTAGACTGCTTTGGAATATCTATATTGGATTTTCCCCTGCACATCATGCATTTTTGTGGAATGCCTTTACGAGTTGTTGACTTTAAATTCTCTACTAGAATCTTGGGATCGCCTATTATTCCAAAGATACGTTCAATTGACTCTATTCCGATTGCTTCCACACGGCATTTTGAGCAAGTATGTGATATGGCATGTTTTGTGTCAGATGTGGGCTCTGCACTTTGCTGTATTTTAGGTTTGATGGCACCAGGAAATTTTGTTATGTCACGTATGTATGTCCAATAATCGCTGAACATCCTCCATCCAAGCTTTGCAATGTCCAGATTTTGCCCGTTCTTGAGCTGAAAGTTGTCGTCGATGTCAACGAGCATCATATTCTCAGTTCCACCAGTCTTGGTTCCACGCATTCCTCTTCCTATTATCTGAGTGTATAGTAATGTACTTCTGATAGGCCTGCCCACAAAGACACAGTCTATGTTGGGCGCATCAAATCCAGTGGTCAATATATTAAAGTTACAAAGCACCTCAAGATCCCCCCTCTTGAATTCATCTATAGTGTTTATGCGCGCGTCAATTCCCACATTAGAGTCCACATACTTTGTCCGTATGTTATACATGGTCTGGAGCAAAACAGAGATTATCCTAGAGTGATCCACGCTACATCCAAAGAACAATATCTTATTCATACCTATTTTCTTGAGCTTGTCGATCTCCTTGACGATCATCAGATTGCGGTCGTGGTCCTCCTCAATGCTCTTTAGTGTTTCTTTAGAGAACTCTCCCCACATTCTCACATGTTCAACATCTTGCTTTGTCATGTTATATTTTTTGGACTTGAGTACGACATGGTACACATTACACAATATGTTCCTTTTTGTGAGCTTTTCGTACAACATCTTCTGCCTCTTTTCCATCTCGATCTCTCCAACATTCAGATTTTTGCGCACATGCAAGCGGGCCGTGGCCGTGTCGTGATCCCCCTCGTTGTCTATGACCTTGAGAGTAATCTCGTATTCGCCGGTTCTTGTTGGCTGAAACTCTATATTCTTCTTTCTCTCAAAGGTCCACTCATCCCTGTCTTGCACATGACCATCCGAATGCGATTCCCCGTCCCACCTAGTTATCCGCCAGAAATAGTCCTTGTCATCAATGTAGCCATCCCTGTCATATGACCTCTCTCCCAATATATTGACATATTCTCCAGTGTAAGCGTACGTCTGGCAGTCCACTAGAGCATGCGGCTTAAAGTTCTCTATGCCATCTACATATGGTATCTCGGGAAAGTATACCCCGTTAAACCGCCTCTTAAGCTTCTCTGTATCAGGACCTGATCCTGCCCCACGAAAAGGCGTGGCAGTTAGCCCTATCAGTATTATCCCTTTTGTGGATATCTCTGCTTTTGTGTTGTTCCAATTGAACCCCATCTCTCTGAGTACCTCAGAATATGATGATGCTGTGGCGTGGTGTGCCTCATCCACTATTATACATGATGTCATATTGGCAAGATCCTCTAGTTGTCCACTACCATGCAGTTTATGGAGTGATTGTATTGTGGCCACGATCACGCCTTTTTCATCAAGCAGGTTATCCAGATCCATGTCAGGTAGTTTCCCACCAGAACCCCAGAACCTATGCATGTGTAGAGTGGTCCCATGCTTGCCCGTGTACTCGAAGACTGTCTTGAACATACTGAATGCCTGCTCACACAATTCTTGTGACTGCGCCACCCATAGTACAAATTTGGAGTCGCTCTGTTGCTTGCTGACCGCTGGCTTGCCATCATTGAGCCACTTTATTATAGCTTCTGCAACCATGCGTGTCTTCCCAGAGCCCGTAGGAAATGTTATCATCTTTCTCTTGACTTTTTTCTTGTAATAGTCTACCTCACTACCTTCCAACATCCTACGTATGAAAAGCCCTGTCGTATACTGATAGTCATACAATGGGTTGGGTGTAGAGTACGGTATCACTATCTCGGTCTGCTCCAACTTTTCTGCATGCTCTGCATATGCTACCTGCGGAGGTAACTCGAGCTCCATAGCCAACTTGTTGGCCAAACGTGATGTCATGGTAAGTTGTGGTACATCCTTTATGTTCTTGATCTGATCGCGTTCATTCTTTTTGGCCATACATCTTGCTACATCTACAATGTCCTCTTCACTTACATAACATCCCTTCACCGCCGCATCTAAAATGAGATCTAGGAACAACTTACGCTTTTTATTGTCATTATCCACATTCTTCAGAAAGTGCGGTCCCACTATATCATATAGTATCTCGGCCAGCCTATCAGGATTTATGACATTACTATCTACAATCATTTTAGATATCTTTGGATTTATCCTAGAGATAGTTGTGGACAATTCAGCAGCATCCCACCATTCTTTAAATTTTGAGACGCATAGATCTTTTGTTGTGCTTCTTGCATGCGCCTGACTTGCTGTTCCAAATGTCAATAAATACACCCCATAACATCCTTGTGTCGTCTGGATTGTCCAGATGATTCAATATACTTTACAGATCGTGCAATGCATTTAGAGCATGATTCGTGACTGTTTATGATAACAGTTTGCTTCTGTAGAGTTTGATAGTATAGAATCAATTCTGTGGCAGATCTGTACATTAGTTCCACTCTCTAAAATATCCGAACTCTTTGTCAAAGAGAAGTCTGCGATCCAGTAGTCTGTTGACGTTCTCACAGCTGGTCTCGGGCAACAGTACGCATCCATAGCACGTTGAGGCATTAACGCGCGCATAAAGTGGAATGTCTGCGCGCGACTTGTCTATCGGATCATCTTCTGCACAGAACGGATCTCTTGAACAGCGCATGGACTTTTGTACTGCCTTTCTTATCAATTTGACAAAATTCTCCGTTCTACCTTGTCTAACTAGCCCACCCAAGCTACCGTCTGATGAGGATGTCGCAGTATACAACAACACCCCGTTGTAATTATGGCCAGAGTATATGCGCTCGCGTATTGACGCTTCGCTGTATCCAGACACATATGCAGCACCCCTAATGAGCACATGAGCTAGTGTATGTAGTAACATGTATCTGGGTGGCCATCTAGGATCCTCGTCACTTAACTTTGAAAAGAGATCCTCAAATACATCTTGCACTAATTTGCAACGTGACTTGACGGCTTGCTCGCGCTCCCATTTACTAAGACTTTTTTCATCTAACGTAAACAGAAATCCTTCACCACGGTTCTCAATTGCCGGATACCATTTGGTGTCAGTGCCAGATATGTTACAGTATCTCGCGCTCTCATCTGAAAAGTATGGATCCACAGGAGCTTCGCGCGTAAAAGCACGCATGACCCGTATCTCAGTTAGCCTCTTGATCTGCTTTAGTGTGCTTATGTATTTGTCAAGATCCCTATGAACAGGCATATCTGCAATCTCCAAGTATTCATCACGAAACTCACCAGACATCAGTTCGTGGTATTCGCGGTGACGAATCTGAGCTTCTGTAGAGTGTTCATCCAATTTGATCTCAGTTGAAAATCTCTTTTTGAGTTGCTTTTCGATCTCGGCCACGCCATATTTTTGACGCTCCTCCTCAAAGTAATGATGCTTTTCTGCCACATCTTGTGGTGGAAATGATTTCACCATTGATCTTATTTCTTTAATATGCTCCGTGATTTTCTTTTGAATTGGATGTAGCCATTCTGGTAGATGTAGAGCTGTAATTGTAACCGGATAGTACATACTAGTGGATCTAATTTGAATGCCGCGCATCTGCATCGCGTTACCATGACCATCCGTACAGTTCTCAGTGATTCCTTTTCCCATCCAAGGTATGGAGCCGCTACATCTTGTAATGATGTCTTTTAATCCATTGGCAGATGTAGCTCCGGCGCATGATCTTGATGCTTTGCAATTCATGCAAGTCACATAATAGTCTGCTAGCCCAGGACTCTTCCCACGCGCCATGAACCGCAGATGAGGATCTCTTTTGCATATACGTCCCTCAGATGTTTTACTGTGGGCCCACTCCTCCCACGGAAATTCATCGATGTGTCCATTCGAACACACTGCCACAAACTTTGCGGCGTAGAGCTCTTGATCACATTCCTTGCAACTGAACCATTTTTTTCCTTTTGGAGGTGCCGCCTTATGCTTTTGTAATCTGCCACATGCAGGATTGGAACAGACGCTCCATAGGGGAAATGATCTGCACGATATTACCCTATGCTTGTCTATCTGGAGCGGCATCCTAAAATGATCTTTTTTTAATAGTTGCTCAAGATACGGATGGCTTAATATCTTGTAAGAGTCATCTTGCCTGGACCATAAATCTATACTCATCACCAGTATGGAATCATGCTCCATCTGCACTATGGAGCCGGGCCCCGACATGGTTATGATCTGGCTTGCACGCAGTGAACCAGGACTCTCCAAGTATCTTCTAGATGTATTCTGCATTATGGATAGCTCCCACGCGCGTCTGCACCATTTTGGTATATCGGCGAATCATCAAGATACTTTATTCGTATGGATTCCTCGGCATCCCTGAGCGAGTCTAGCACGGTCACCAGTTCGTTCTCGTCGGAGTGAAACGTACTTTTGAGCAGATAGTATACCTCTTCCTGCTTTTTGGCTTTTTCGTGCAGGTTTCCTGTGTATTTGAGATCATTAATCTCAGATGCCCATGAATGCCACCTGTTTATCCATTCATCCACTTCCTCTAGAGTAGCATCTTGTTCCGTCGGGTCTATACTACCAACTCTATCTGCCAGCTCTTGACGTATCATATTTAATGTCTTTGAGACGAATTTCTTGTCCTTGTTAAATTTACATGCAGCATTGTTTGAAGCCATCTTCATCTCGGACAGACGCACAAGGGCTACAATTATTCCAAATAATGCCCTGTCTCTGGCGCGTGATGCAAAGGGAGTGAGATTAACTGGTTCCACATTCTTGTGTAGTGTAGAATGGTAGTATCCAAAATTCTCATAGTGTGAGAGATCCCTAGGCTTGAGTGGATTGTAACTTGTAACAATTAGGCCCGGTGATTCTCTCCCTATCCTGCCAGTAGCTTGTATGTACTCAGAGTGGTTCTTTGGCTGTCCGTTGACTATCATGACTCCTAGTCTTGAGATGTCCACCCCAACTGACAACATATTGGTACATAGCAACAAATCCTCTGCATTCATTCCATCGCCCAGCTTTCTCTCTAGTTTCTTGAGTATCTCAGGTATCTCGTTGGAGTCAATCCTGCTTGTCAATTCCACTTTTTCCAGGTGTTGGTTCCGATACTTGTTGTCTTCAGTTTGATTCTCAAAGTTGTTGAACAGTCGTTGTATGTATCTGGGAACTGTGTCGTCATACATCTTACTGGCCCCCCCAAGCTCCCTGAGGGTGTTAAAGTAGGACACCAATGTATAATATGGATCAATGGTCTCGTATGTAACACCATTATGTTCAATTCCCTCCTTGATGCTACGAACGCATCTAAGTATGGCCGCAGAGATTCTACCTAGAATGGTCAGCCTGCTCTTGGATGTTGTGCATACACCCACATACATCTTTCCTGGGTCCTTGTCCAGCGAAACCTCCTCTGCAAAGAATGACTGTCCAAAATCTATTCCCTGTGGTGGGAATATTCTGCTTGTACTCCTGTTGAAGAGGTTGCGGATCTGTTCGGATGACCCTCTGGTGGTGGCAGTTGATGCAATGATCTTTGGCCTGATGCCATCGGAGTTGGTACACAATAGGTCTACTGCCATCTCATAGTGTCCAGTGAGCGTACCTAGAGGCCCAGATATCAAATGTAATTCATCCTGAATTATCAGCTCTGGTGGTTCTAGTTGTGACGGCCCAAAATCTGAAAACATGTAAGACTCGTAGTTGACATGCTTGTTGCAGTCTGCTAACTCGTGAGTGACGAATCCGTGCTTTTGGCAGTACTTGTTGACTCGGCCAAATATGGCTCTAGTCTCCCACTTGCGCGCCATCTGTGCGAATTTGTCTACAGTTCCTATAATTAGTGAAGGACATCTTTTGTATACATCCTCGTCCACCACTAATACGGGAAGGTTCGTTTCTCCCTTTTTTGTCTTGTAAAACGCACATAGCTTGTTGGGACAGTACACCCGACATTGCTTTGGTATTCCAGACACCTCGTAACAATGTGCATTTATCGCACTACCGCACCATGGACACGACACTACTTGTAGAGGATTATGTTCCCGCGGTGGATGTCCGTATCTAGCATTAACGATGGCCTGTTTGGCACCGTACTCGCCATCCAGTTTGTTGGGAGTAGTACTGCTTCCAACCCAAAGTCCCACCAGAAACGGCTCACTGCCCCATTTTTTCGGGTCATTTCTGCGTATGTATTCGCATCCACACATGAGTGTGGCGGCCCTGTGGAACTGTTGCAGTGTCAACAGACGAAGCGTGTATCGCATTATGACGACCGTACCGTACTTTATGTGTTCTATGTCATGTCTCAATCGTCTGTATGCCACGGTAAATGCAATAATTCCAAGATAGGCTTCGGTCTTACCGCCGCCCGTGGCAAACCACAGCAGATCCGCCGTGCTCCTATCATCAGAGTGTGGGTCTGTAATCGACTCTATGTTCATCAAGAAGAATGCCATCTGAAACAGCCTCCACCTTCCACCATACTCCTTGGGTTTTGGCTCATCCACTCTTCCTTTCTTGACGTTCTCCCGCGCCCATTTTCCATACGACATTTGTAGATACATGGCCCTGTTGGCAAATGCAAATGCTTCTGCGGCTTTTTTGTTAGTAGAGACTATCTCAATGCCTCTGCGCATGCGTTTTAGGGCCGTCCTGCACTCATTAATTTGCGCTACAGCTACCTCTTGAAATTCGGGAGCAAGTGTTTTTACTTTGGACTCCAACTCCTCAGTTATCCACATCTCGTATCTGTCTGTCACAGTGGAGAGTAATTTGCGGTACTCTGTTATGTCCGTCACCTTGTACAACACATTCATGTCAAGTTCGGCTACATCCATTTTGCTTGGCCGGATCGTTGGAACTGTATGTGTTGGCACAAATGTAGTTTCAAGTGTACTGACCATGCCTCCCTCCACGTTATCCCACTGTACTGCACAGCTATGCCCTGTTGCAAAGTTACTTTTTTTACGAAATAGCATGTCAAACAACGCAGAGTCGCGCCTGTCATATTCATTCATATTATTGTGGTTCTGTATTACATGCATATTATTGTCCATGAATATTTTGTTCCCGTCATGGGATGACAGGATGATCTTTGGCTGAAACATACATCTTTTGAATTCATCTTTATTATTATCATTCCAGACATGATTGTTTACCACAAAAACACTCAACGAACTCCCACGCTCATATTCTTTGGTATAGTATCTAAGAGCAAACTTTTCGTGTGTGCCCAACGATATATCTTCGTGTGGAGCAAAAGCGTCCAGTTGTATATCGTGTGTCTCACAATGTTGGGTGCGTTTGTAAACCATTTTGCTTCTACCTCTTGTAGCCTCCAATACGTTTTCATTGTCTGTTACATCCTCTGGTGTAAGTACTCCGTTAGTTGACTTGCCCTCACTAACAATCTTGGGCACTAGATCGTATGTACCGTACTCGATGTGTACACGAATCTTACTTGTATCATTTGGAACTAAACATGTGAGGCCAAATGATGACTGTCTCAAGTTTGCCATGGTGCTTACGCGCTCCTCTTGTGGATCATTATCACTCTCCCCACCCTCCAACTCTGTCTGTTCATGCTCGTCCTCCTCCAGATCCGTGCCACTCATCTTCGGGAACAATATTCCTGCCAAGTACGACTGTGTTGGATTCTCACTTTTTGGCAACTCCTCATCAAGTCCGTTCCGCGGACCTATCACGTCATCGATGATCCACTTGATTATGGTGCTTCGTATAGCCTCACTCTCTGATTTGTTATGCAACAAAATTGATTGTGGTACAAAGTTAAAAACTTTGTAACAGCTTGTCCGTACAATCTTAAGATCCCTCTCTTAGCCAAATTTATCCATGTCCACAAAAATCGATCAACACCTTTTGATCGTACCACACTTAATTCTATTATAATTTGGTAGATTCTAAAGTAACCATCCTACACAAAGAGCTTACAAGAGTACATAAAATACACACGAGATTACGAGCATAAATACGATATCTACTGACTGCTATTATTGGATGATGATGACGAACGTCCGGTAAAGGGCGTGATAATAGGCACAAAACTGGTATTCAAAGAGCCAAAACTCCACAAGGCCAAAGTCAGAAAAGATGAAAAGTAGTCAATAGATAATTCTGGGCGACTACCATATATTCACAAATCCAATGCGAATGACTTTTGGGACAAATTACTTTTCATTTTGAGATCCTGACTTGAAACGGTAATTGGAATTGTCTTGTCCAAGTGATTCCTTGCGTCATCTACAACTCCGTCACAGTCATCTACAACTGGCACATCCAGAGGAACGGTGCCCGATGTATAAACAGAGGTAAAAGAGATCATACAAAAAAACTAGTAGCATTCAATAAATACTTGGGGATTTACTATCTTGACTTGACTATCTTGTATTTTTGAAAGTTTGGCTCAAAAGATCCAGATTTTACAGTAAAGCCGCAGTTTGTGCACCTGTGCCCATCAAACGTGTTTCTTTCTGCTAGACGATAGTTCTGGGTTCTTCTTTGCGTGCATCCTGTAGGGCAAACTCGGAGTC
>CAZIHR010000103.1:0-15675 GCA_964538885.1 uncultured Nitrosopumilaceae archaeon | reverse complement strand
CTGCTGTTCTGAGGCATCTGTGAGTAGACGCAATCCCGGCATAATCTTGTCAAGTTCCTCAACTGTGGAGAGTCTCTTTGTTCTGTTGTGGATTTTGGCAGGTATTGGTATACACTTTTTGAGGAGTGGTACCATGTGATTGACTGTGCGCGATACTATTGCTTGTCCCGTACCGAATACAAATGCCACGAGTCTCTGTGAGGAGTATGTCCTAAAGTAAAATAGTGTTAGTACGCGATCCCTGATATTGAGAGAGAATCTACGTCCTGCACCGATGGCGCGTTTCCTATTTTTTCTTGAGAGGCGTTTCTTCTCTGCTTTTGTATATATTTTCTCTATTTTTTCTACTATTGCATTACATTCCTCGACAGAAATACCCAGGAGGGACTGGAACAATGCAGGATTTTTTGATAATCTTTCGTATACAGACATAAAATATGCTTAGTTGGCATACTATTTGGATCTTTTGAGGTCCGTTAATGAAATACGACTAATTGAGAATCGCTTCTATTGATTTGCCATGTAGATATGAGGAAATATGGGGAATTAGTCATAGAACCAAGATAACACGTTGCGGCCACACAACTGCATGTCTATATCTACATACGGCAGCAACCATCCCGTCTGCTATTTTGTATTTTTGCATTTGCAGCGTTTCTTGGAGCTGCTCACTCACAGCTTTACTATTGCAGGATCCAACCCCCTGTTTGATTTCATGTATGAATTCATCATTCTTTCCGGCGGCTTTCGCTTCCAGTATTTGGCAAAATCATAATCCCTTTTGTGCTCACCGATGAATTTGTATACTGCATCCAGATGGGAGTTCAGGTCGGCATAGCGGACGGAATGATCTACTGTGCGCTTGAGTATACTCCAGCCCACTGCTTCTATGGGATTAAGATATGGATGCCATACCGGATATCACACAACAATAATGTCTCGTTTGGCCTACTTCATAAAGTCGATCTGTTATCAAATATGAAAGATTACAGTCTGGTCTGGCATCGTTCTTTGTTGATTCGCAGTTTTGCAGTAGCGATGTACTCACTATCTTCATCCACCATGAGAAAATCGCGGTTTGATTTTATGGCCGCTACACCGCTTGTACCCGAACCACAAAATGGATCAAAGATAACATCTCCCTCAAATGTATATAGCTGAATGCATCTGTGGGGTAGTTCTACTGGGAACGGTGCAGGATGCCCAATTTTTTTGGCACTCTCGGCCCCAAACTTCCACACACTCTTTGTATATTCTAGGAATTGTTCTCTGGATATTGTACTGTTTTTACCTTTTCGCTTAAAGTTTCCCTTTGAAAATACGAGGATGTATTCGTGCGTATCTCTGAGTGTGGGGTTTGTAGCTGACATCCAGCTTCCCCATGCAGTTGACGTTCCTGCCCCTGCACCTTTTTCCCAGATTATCTCACCTCTCATGAGAAAACCATTTTTCAACATGATATCTATGATAAAAGCATGATATGGGATGTACGGCTTGCGGCCCACATTAGCAATATTGATGCATGCTCTGCCACCATTAACTAGAATTCTATACGTCTCTGCAAACACTTTGTCTAGCATCGTACAATACTCATCAATTCTGAGATCTCCGTCATATTCTTTGCCTACGTTGTATGGTGGTGATGTCACCATTAGGTGTACGCTCGAGTCTGGTATCTCTTTCAAACTTGAGCTATTTTGGCATAATAGTGTGTTCCTATACTTTCCAAGATCATTTACTGTGTCATCTTCAATCTGTTCCACCTCATCAAACAACTTTCTATTATAGAAAGTGGTGGAATCATAATTGACGCGTTCAGTTACGCCAAATTTACTCATTGATGTCTTTTTGGATTGTGAATTCAGCAACAATACTTATCTCACTTCATCGATATTATCTCAGCATTTAAATTTTCAAAGTGATATTCTGTTGTACTCCCTCAACTATCTTTGAGATGCAAGTCGTAATACTTATCAGTTGACTGCCCACCATTTATTTGGATTGTCTGAATATGCCATCACAACTAGGAATATGTTGGTGTTGTATAATACAAATGATCTAGAGCAGCAACATGTCTGGCTTTGCGAGACATATGTGAACATTCTAAAAAACATTGTAAAAATTATGAGTACCACGCAATCAAACATAGATCCATTTGCATCAAAATATATGAGCAGAAACACCACAATATCTAATTCTGATTTTTACAACTCTTTATTGGAAATCACATCCTATTTTTGGGGCTCAAAAGGTGGAAGAGGTACCTTACTTGAAAAATTGTTTAATTTACTTGGTGGTGACAATTCAAAGCATAACACGAGTCTGTCAGATTTTCTAAAATCTATGATAGAATCACATCCCAATTTAACTGGAATCACATCACAGAAATTTAAACAAAAGTTTGATCTGCTTAATTTTGTAGAAGATAAACTTGTCATACTTGAAATCAAGAATAGAATAGATAGTGGCGGTGTTGCTGGTAGACGCGATGGATTAAACAAGTTTTTCAATATGTGTAAAGAAATAGAAAACAACACAACCATACTTGCTGATTCCAAATCAGGTAAAGAATACACCCTGCCTGAACTGCTTCATTCATTGGGTATAAAGAAACTTGAAATGTTGATGGGTCTTTTATATGATACACAAGGGAATGAGGCCACAATTGATGCTGATAAGCAGAGTGGGTTTTATGGTGCAAGCAAAAAGCTTGGTGATAACTTTACACGTAAAACACTGGGCATCACACATGATCCTAATACATTAAAGATTCACTTTACAAAAAATGATGTAGAATTTGTAATTCAAACTGTTTATGGCAGTAATGCCACAAAAAAATTCACAAATGACACCATCACATTAAAGATGATACTGGACATGGCATTTCCGCAATCGTGGGATGATATATGGCTGGCATTAAATACAGGAATTGAGCAAAGACGACTCTATTTAAAACATGGAAAGAACCACATGACCGAGATGAGGCATCTTTATACTACAAATGATACATTCAAACAAAAATTAAATCAGTTTCTATCTCATTCAGCAGATGTGAAAATTGTAACTGATGTGAGTACATTTCTCCAAAATAACGTGGATCAGAATCTATCCAAATCATCTTTGCAAAATATAGCTGACTGTATATATCTGGGTGCGAGGTTTATTGGAAAATGAGCTTGGGGAATAATCACACCATATTGTATGGTGATGCAAGTACCATACTAGAACAATTACTTCAAGATCCAAAAGAAGATAAAAAATACAAGCTGGTGGTCACTTCGCCCCCCTACTACTTACACAGACGGTATGGAAATAAAACAAACGAGATAGGACGGGAAAAGACATCTGAATTATATCTGGACAAACTAGTTACCATATTCTCCAAATGCAAGAAACTTCTCACAGATGATGGCAGCATCTTTATTGTAATAGGTGATACGCGAAGAAATCATGAAAAACTTTTGATACCGCACAGACTGGCATTCAAACTAACTGAGTCTGGATTATTCTTTCAGGAAGATATCATATGGTATAAAAAGAATGCAGTCTCAAACAGCTCAAAGACTAGTCTTACACAATCATACGAGCTAATACTGTTTCTCTCAAAGAGTAAAGTACCTGCTATCAATATAGATCCAATTCGTGTACCCGGCAACGAAGTCATTGCTGGTAATTCAAGACATATACTGACACATGACAAGTTTCAATTCAAGTCATTGGGGAAAAATACAGAAGAGATACGAAAAATAACTAAATTAATACACAATTCCACACCTGAAACGCCATTCTCAAAACTTCCAACTACAAATGAAATATCATGGGCATATGGATATGATCCTGAGAAACACTGCCCCACATGTCACAGAAAGTTCAAGCGCCATGCCACAAGAAAGAGAATCGGTGGACACAACCATTACCCGATATTTGCCGTATGTAATGTGAGAGGCAAGAATCCAGGCAATGTGTGGGAAGTATCTACAAAGGCACATTACGGGAATGAGCATTTTGCTGTTTTTCCCGAAGATCTAATATCACGAATTGTAAAGTTTGCAAGTGTGGAAGGTGACCACATTTTAGATCCATTTGCGGGTAGAGGTACCACCGGTATTGTATCTGCATATCTGAAACGAAGGTTTACAGGAATCGATCTATACCGTTCTAATATAACAAAAATAAAAAACAATGTTCGTGATGCAGAAGAGAATCGCCTACCTCAAAAGATAATAAATCAGATAAAATCATAGTGTGAATATTGAGAAATCTAAAGTCTATAATATACCTGAACCAATCCACACAACTTGAGAGATCCGGTGATGCTCCGACTATATACTATACTGCCGATGCCTCCTACCATTTGTTGTATTGGGCCAGATTCAGTTTTCTCCTGAATCATGTTGTTCCAGAGTATGAGGTTAGCCCCACCTATGCTGCCACGCATGAGTCGGCTTGAACTTATGTGATATACCATTGTGTCCCTTTCTGCGTCTTGGGGCCTTCTACTTGTAGATGGTACCTTATAGTTACGTTGTGTCTTTGCCTTTCTCTGCTTTGTAGATATGGAGTTTTTTTGATGGAGGGTTGTGGGTTTTCATAATAGTAAAGACAACGCTGAAGCTTTGTCAGAGTTTCTGTCATCTCTGTTATCATGGATTCATATTTTAATGCCATATCATTTAATTTACGTTCATACTTTTTGATAATGCCATTTAGTCTAGCATTTTTGTTACATAGTTCTTTAATTACTGTCAAGTGTGGTAACTATACATTCATGTAATTTAGATCTGCATGATCGCCAATAGTTGACCTTGTGAGTAGGGGCTAACCTCATACGATCCGATCTGCATATAATTTTTAATGGTCTAACGAACATCGAAATACATGTTCATACTTCATGGTGTGATTCATGATGATTTGCCTCTCATGTGGGCAGAGACAAATGATACCCAAGAGTTAAAACTTGGAACCAAAATATACAAAAAACTGTACAAATCTACCGCCAATCCTGCCCAGCTAAGAAAGATCCTGCGCAGTATGGGAATTCAGGCCAGTACGATATCCCCCCATTACCTAAGCATTCCCTCTCTAGTTGGGAAACCGATCCCCTCAAGTGAGCTGATTGAATCAAAGCCTAGACCTCCAAAGAAGAAAATAAAGATGAATGATTATATGGTATATGCGGCATCATTTAGCGAATCAGTTACACTAGATCTACTGGCATATGTGTTTAACAAGCGCGCAATAGGTCCTGGGATGCTGGTGGGTGCAGATATCGCATACATTGCAGAGGTAATGCGGTTTGCATCTTCGATAGTTGCAAGGCAGCAGTACCTGCCTGGAATAGATATGCTGGATCAGTCCTATTCTGCAAAATGGAGACCGATTCTGACAGACGAAGATCTGAAGTCTTTTGATGAGATGGCATCCCGAATACCGCTATCCGTACTGGCATCATTACACTCTATGAATTCCATCTCTGACAAGTTACTTTCAGAAATTCTGATGAAGATACTTTCCTCATTTGTGGAGATTCTGGTACGTGTAGCGACAAAAGAATCCAAAGAGCCACTTCGTGCACGGCGCAACTTTGACAGCGCGCACGACTCATGGATGCATCTTTTGCGACGTAATGGTGGCTTTATCTCCGGCCCCGGCATCAAGCAACTGCCTGAGCAGATACAAGAGTGGCAAAGACCAATTGACATGAATGAAGAGATGCCGTTGCGCATATGCTTTCGCCTTGAAGAACCACAGACACAACATGACGTATGGTTTGTACGATATATGGTTCAATCGCGCCAAGATCCAAGTTTGCTTGTTTCACTAGATGCAGTATGGAAAGCAAAATCAAAGACATTCTCCAAGGTGACAGGTGTCAAGGAGTTTATAATGATGTCACTAGGATATGCATCAGGAATATTTACACCTATTGCAACAAACCGCGACGAAGATGACTATGGTCTTTTGGGTTGTACAATAAATACACTATCTGCACATGACTTTTTGACGCGCGATGCAGTAGCACTCCAACAAGCAGGATATGGAGTCATACTGCCATCGTGGTGGACCGGCAGGGGAACAAAGGCAAGAATCCGCGCACGTGCCAACATAAAATCGTCTTC
Organism: uncultured Nitrosopumilaceae archaeon; assembly: GCA_964538885.1. Taxonomy (GTDB): domain Archaea; phylum Thermoproteota; class Nitrososphaeria; order Nitrososphaerales; family Nitrosopumilaceae; genus JAPOPJ01. Next base: position 9,556 of record CAZIHR010000103.1, on the reverse strand, counting down.
CATGACTACGCAAGGCGTATTTAGTCTGGATAATCTAGTGCAGTTTGACTGGAAGGTATCTCTGGGGAACCACAACATGACTATTGCCGAACTTCAAGCACTTGCTGATGCCAAAGTTCCGCTTGTGAATGTGCGCGGCAAGTGGATTGAGGTCTCTCCAAACGAGCTCAAACAATCCATTGAATTCCTCAAGAAAAGATCGAAAAAGTCATCACTTCTTGATGCGATAATGATGGGTATAGGCGCCACACAAGATTCCGATCTTGCGCCGGGCGCCACACAGGGAATAGATATTGAGGTGGCAAGTAATGACAAGGTAATATCTCAGATGCTTGACCGCCTGACAGGTAAGACACGTCTTGAGCAGAAGGACCAGCCGACAGGATTTGAGGGCGCACTCAGGCCCTACCAATTACAGGGATTCTCGTGGTTGGGATTCCTACAGAAAATGGGCCTTGGCGGATGCCTAGCAGATGATATGGGACTTGGAAAGACCATTCAGATATTGGCACTTGCAGAAGAATGTAGATGCAACGGTGACGGGCCGTTTCTACTTATATGCCCCACATCTGTAATCAGCAACTGGCATAGAGAATCTGCCAAATTCACACCAAATCTTTCAGTTGCCATCCATCACGGTTCAGACAGAAGTAAGAGCATATCTGCACTCAAAAAGGTTGTTGCAAAGTGTGACATGTTGGTGTCAAGCTATGGCTTGCTGCAAAGAGATATTGATGTAATTGGCAAAATAAAATGGGGAGCTGTAATACTTGATGAAGCCCAAAATATCAAAAATTCCAACACAAAACAATCAAAAGCAGCACGCTCAATAGATACAAGATGCAAATTTGCGCTGACTGGAACCCCTGTAGAGAACAATATAGGTGATCTGTGGTCTATAATGGAGTTTCTCAACCCTGGAATTCTTGGCAATCAAGCATCCTTTAAGAGGAATTTCTTCATCCCAATACAGACCACCCATGATGAGCAAGCTACTATACGACTGAGGCGCATCACTGGCCCATTCATACTGAGGCGACTAAAAACAGACAAATCCATAATATCTGACCTGCCTGACAAGCTGGAGACAAAGACGTACTGTCAGCTCACAAAGGAACAAGCATCATTATATGCTGCTGTACTGCAACACCTAGAAAATTCCCTAACATCACACGATGGCATCAAGAGAAAAGGCCTCATACTTGCCACACTTACAAAGCTCAAGCAGGTCTGTGATCATCCAGAGATCCTACTCAAAGACAATTCAGGCATCAAGTCATCTGGAAGAAAAGCCGAGATACGTTCAGGCAAGCTTGTAAGGCTCACAGAGATGCTTGAGGAGACGATCGAGTCATATGAGAGCGCGCTTGTATTTACACAGTTTGTAGATATGGGACACATGCTGCAACGTCATATAAGCCAGATGCTTGGCTGTGAAGTATTATTTCTGCATGGGGGTTCATCCAGAATTCAGCGAGATGCCATGATTAAAAAGTTTCAAGATGAAAGTACTGGCCCCAAGGTGTTTGTCATATCACTCAAAGCAGGGGGCACAGGACTGAATCTGACTGCTGCAAGTCACGTGTTTCACTTTGATAGGTGGTGGAATCCAGCAGTTGAGAATCAAGCTACTGACAGGGCCTTTAGGATTGGCCAGAAGAAGAACGTTCAAGTGCACAAGATGATATGTGCAGGCACACTTGAGGAGAAGATTGATGCAATGATAGAGCAAAAGACTACAATGGCAGAGAAGGTGATAGGCACAGGTGAGGGATGGATTACTGAAATGTCAGATGAGGAGCTGCACCACATGCTTGCGCTGAGTAAGGATGCTCTTGTGGAGGATGGATCATAGTATGGTGTGGTGGTATCATACGCCTTTGATGAAAGTAAAAGGTGGCATAAAGGCACAATCTTCAAGGGGGGATATAGGCCAGAGCTGGTGGGCAGACAAGTGGAACCAAACCATCAAACAGTATAATATCGGTGAGCGGTTTAACAGGGGCAAGTCATATGCGCGTACGGGTCGGGTGAGCTCCCTTAAAATACAAAAGGGCCAAGTGACTGCCATTGTATATGGCAGCTACAAATATGATATTACCATTGATATCAAGACATTTGATACAAAGACATGGAAGAGAATCATGCTGCCAATATTTTCCAGACCCGCCATAATGTCACGACTCCTCGCAGGCCAGATGCCTGAAGGTATTGAGGATTCCTTTAAGAATTTCAAATTGGATCTCTTTCCGAACAAAAAAGATCTAGTAACTGATTGTACGTGCCCGGACTGGGTTAATCCGTGCAAGCATATAGTTGCCATATACCTGTTACTTGCAGAAGAGTTTGACCGTAATCCCTTTATGATATTTGTTCTGCGCGGCGCGACTCGTAATGAAATACTACACAAAATAGGCATTGACAGTTCTAAGAAGAGGAACAAAAGGCAAAAGAAGGTACAGGAAAAGCCATCACGCAAGCTACAATTCTCGGATCTAGACACCTTTTGGGGGAGTCACAGCATGGAAAAAAATCAGGGTGAAGCAGCGATTCCAGAAGTTGATGCCGTTCTAGTTAAGCAACTTGGGGGATTTCCATTCTGGAGAGGAAGTGAGAGCTTTATACCTACAATGGAAAAGACGTACCGCCGTGCTTCAGAGGTAGGTCTTAGGACGTTTCTAGGTGGGTCACAGTCAGAGGAAGGCGATACAGATAACTGACCATTATTTTGCATTGTATGTGTTATTTTTCAAAATTTGCGAGTTGTGCTAGTTGCAGACAAGGCCTCTATATTATTCAGTACTAAATGTATAGTAATTGTATGTGAGGAGATTCACCCCTATAAAATCAGAAATACATCATACACATGAGACTGTAAGAGAATTTTTACCAAAATGCGAAAATACCACGTTTGTCGTTTTTGGTGTCAGTCAAATGAAATATGACTAGTTGTGATCACCAAAACAAACTAAAATGGATGTGTATCTTTTAGATATCGTGGGAAAGAAGGTCAAGCCACAGAGAATCTTTGAAAGACTTGCACGATATGCGCTGTTCAAGTATGGTGACGAATTTGATGAGGTTGCTCATTTATGTCCCTATGAGACTCGGATGGGAGGTGAGCTTGCATTTAGGCAGGAGTTACTGTGGTTTATTTATGAGTGGCACCATCCCTCTACCGGCAATACCGTACTAGATGAGTTTGTAGCAGATGAGATCACAAATAAGAATATGGCATCCAATCTATTACGTAGAAAGGCGATCATATATGACGAGTTTGCGGTGACGCAAACTGATAACACCAATCTAGTTTTAGTACACGGTTATGATACACAACAAGAGTATAAGGTACTCTTACCTGCATCTCAGAAAAAGTATCAGGTGGGTGACATCTTTGTGGGACGCATACATCCACATGATAAGGATATTTACACAGTTTGTGGCACGCTTACAGAGCCAGGTGAATGGGATGATGAAACATTCTTGGAACGCCTAAAGAATAACGGCGCCTCCGAATTTATAATAAAGTCTACAATGACCTTGCTTCATATTGTGGCAGAACGTAGATTTGGGCCTACACAAACTTCTGAAGACATATTGAGCATAAATTGGCCAAATTTTACGAGTAATTCTGGTGTGAAAACTTTGGATAAGAATTCTTCAAACGCGCATTTACTTTTCTCAATAGATCCTGAAGTCGAGTTGAGAATATATGAAATGGAGCAGAAAGAACTAGCAGCATTTAATGCGGCCATGGCAACTCCCGTTCATACTAACATCCCTCTCAAAGATGCGATATCGCGATACACTTATGATCTTCTCTTCCAAATATGTTCTGCGGCAAACATTCCCACTTTACCTATAAGAGATATGATGCTACACAGAATATGTACCTGTCTCCCTAAATTTACGTGTGCACAACTATCGAGTATGAGTCGTGGTGAACGTGGGATATTTGCTTGTATCTTTCGTGAAAAGATTATCACGTTTGATGATCTAGCAAAAAAAGCGAAAAAATACTTTAAACCTGAATACATGAATAGTTTTGATGATGCTGAGATAGAACCGATGCCAGATTTTCAAGACATATCAGAATATGAGGATGAAAATTCAATGTTAACTTCGTTTGTGCGAACTTTTATGATTATGGGAATATTCACTGTGGGCACTGCTAGGATTAATGGCAGATTTCAGCAAGCAGTTACAATCCCACATGAAATTCGAGACGCGATTTCAAAGTGCCAAGATTGTTTATGTAGAAATTGAATTGTTTTTCAATATGGGGCAATTTCTTCATATTTGATATAATTTTTGATTGAACCATACGTGTACAATTTATGGAAGTGATATACAGCCAAATCCATACGTCAAGCAGGTCATATAATGATTATCTATCTCTGTCTGCCATCCGCGTTTGCTATCAAGAATATCTATGGACTGTTGCAGTTTCTTTATTTTGTTGTAATATTTTTCATTTCTATATACAAGCATATCTTTGAATTTTGTGTGTGCAAGACGGTCACTTTTTTTGAGGTTGCAGGCATCACATACAAGAACCAGATTCCATGGATCGTTGCTGAATATATATGACCATGGAATGAAATGATCCACATGAGTATGATTTCTTTCTAGGTGGTTTTGGCAATAAAAGCAACAGTCTTCATACTTGGATAGCATTCTATGATATTCTACCAGTGATCCCCGTTCCAGCTCTGGTACCTCTATCTTTGATACAAGATATGGGAGGGAACCATTTATCCTCTCTAGGAATCTTGCCCATTTGGCAATTGTGGCCCTTGACAAAATGGGGTGGTTCCTTTTGAAAAAGTCAAGGGCTTCTGGTCTCAAGCAAATTACCTGTCTGTCATCATCATAGCTGTAAAAGATTCCATATTCTTCTGTATCGCCGTCATTTCCAGGTATGTTTTGGAATCTTGGCACAACCAGAGATGTTTTTTTCCGTGCATGTCCAAAAACTTTTTTGAGTATTTTTTCTTTGGCTATTTTGATGTCCTGCTTATTTAATCGACCAAAATCTGCAGGTGGATCGTCTCCGAACACCTCACGTATGATATTTATGACCATCGGCTTGCGCTCTGTCTTAAAGTCCTGTTTCATTTTGTATTTGTACTCTTGATACCAATAATGTTCCAGAAACTTGCTTGCAAGATAGTCATATTGTATGATATGTGAAGTGTTGTCCCTACAATAGTCCAGTATGATCTTGGCCAGTGCAAACTTGTAGGTGTTGTCCTTGCCACCGCGCTCCATTATAGCTACAAAGACTCGCTTCATGTCCTCTTCTTCGCCGAATCTTATTGAGCCATTTTTTTCGTATTTTGGAGGCGTTCTGGTAAGCTCTGGGGTTTTAATTTGTATTATTTTGTGGGAATCCGGCTCTGCAAGTCTCAACCCAAGTTTCCATTTAGAACTGTTCCATTCTGAGACGAGACCTTTTTTGCGTAGCTCACACAGCGTATCTGTTATCTTGCGGTTAAAATCGTCATTTCTTCTATTTGGTCCGAACAGCTCTGATCCTATATTCATCTCTTCTGCAACCAACTCTTTAAGCTCATCAAGTGTGTGCCATGCATCTCTGTCTCTGTATGGTTTCTGCTCGGCCTTGCCTTGTATGTCTGCTATGCCAAGCTCTTGAATAGTTCTACCTTGGCTGTTAAGCTGATTTAGTATGGATGTCCGCAGTACGTCTCTTGGAATATTTCTTCGAATCTTAAATGACAATTAATTGATTTTCAATTATAGCCTAAAAAAATATTTGGCAAGTGGAGATTGGGATGAATCCCACAAAATGGTACATTTTTTGGTATGATTTTACATATAGTCTGTGTCATTTATCTGTCATTTGCTGTGTGGCAAACTCTGCTGGTACTATATATTCTGTGTAGGAATGAATTTTCTTTTAGTTATAATCTGTAAAGGTTTTTCCAAGAATCTTGTCTGCCTTTTGGCATCTGGCAAACTTGAATGGTTTATCTTTTTTGTAATGCCCGCGTTTACCAGTTAGTTAACTGAGACGTCATTTGTGGTATGAACATCATACCACCATATCTGGTTCTGAAATTTATCGCCCATTAGTTTTAAAATGATGCAAAACTCAACCATATTGGCTGCAATGAAGAATCAGAGTTATATCTGAAAATAAATGATGTAAAGGCATTTGTCTGAGCTGCCCCAACAATCTCAAATCGTGCAGAAATCAGGTCCAATTCTATTTACAACGTTGCAAACTCTTTACCAATATGACATCAAAATTAACTATAATGGATTTATTTCAGTCTGTATAGTATGATAAAAGCATGCCTGAAATCTGGTTAAACTATGGTATTACTGATGTGGTGTTGGATATACGCGCAGAAAATCTAGATCAGCATGTGGAATCTGGTGGTACCACTATAAATGATAATACCATACATGAGAAGCTGGGAGGCCTTGATCTTGCCAAGCCCATGGAACTTGTAATATTGCATAACTCTCCACACATTCAAAAGATAATCTCGTTGTTGTTTGCTCTCTGTGAGCAAAAGTCATTACCATTTCCCAAGATATTTTCAAACAAGAAGACGATGGGCCGTATCAGGGCAGGTCTGCCTGAGGGAAGCTTGGTGAGTGAGTTTAATTCTGACTTGTCGGCCGCAGATCTGGTGTTTGTGGGTGAGGCTGGCTTTGATGGCTTGTTCGGATATGAGACAGTCTCTACTAGATTGATCAGGCAATTTGGTCTCGAGTCCATGTCTTCTGCATATGCAGCACGCAAGGCGGATACGCCAACCCCAGGACAGATGACTGGAAGCTTTGCGGAGGCAAAAAAATTTGTTGACAACTTTGAGATCAAAGCAATTGATATAGTTTCAGGCTCTGCTGGTATAGTTGATCTTGCTGTGGGACATCCTTCTGAGACCAGCAATATAGTGCAATCATTGGAATCTTTTGCAGTAAAGGATGTCAAGGCGCAAAGATCCATAATAGTTAGTACTGGGAGGGAGGCAAGCAGTGAAAGTATGACAAAATCGTTATCCTCTCTGTGGAACTGTTCTGCCTCGATAAAAAAAGACGGACTTGTGGTGCTGGTCTCTGAATGTGCACAGGGTCTGGGTTCTGATTCTTTAAGACAATACATCGAGGGCAGATTGTCAGCAGATGCACTAAAAGATCCGACTCGATATGTGGATGGTATGGAGAATCTACTTTATCTCAATGAGTTGCAGCAGAATTTTCAGACATGCATTGTCTCTGTATTACCGGAATCATACATAAAGAGACTCGACATGATATCGTTGCCGGGGATCAAGCAAGCAATGGATCATATAATTGCGACATTGGGACAGTCACAAAAGATCATGGTGGTGTCTGATGGTGCGGGGACCTTATTGAGGTATGATGCCGGTAGGTAGAGGAGCGCACAGTACGGCAAGCATGAGCACCACCACATATACTATCTTGCGGTTCCTTGATAGTGGAGATACATCATCAAGTGGGTTTGCACTGGGGTTCTTCCAACTAAGTACCAATATTAGCATCGCCATGAGCCAGTAGTTGAGTAGTACGAGTATTACCATGCTTCCATATGTGGCGTATCTGTGCATCTTTGGTCCTAACAGCGTTCTTGCCATATGGCCGCCATCAAGCTGCCATGCAGGCAGCATATTCAGAAATGTTATGAGAAATCCAATCCACGCGGCAAACAATACTGGCGTCATTATGACTTCGCTTCCCTGGCCGCCCTTGCCAAATATACTCAAACTGGCAGTCATTAGTAGTGGTTCACCTTGATTCCACTCTGTCAATCTTGATTCTGCAAACAAGCCTCTAGCAATATCTTCTCCGATTGTGGGTGCAGTATACGCACCATACATGGATACAATTACTGCAATTACTAGACCTGCCAGAGGTCCAGCAATAGCTACATCAAAGAGAATCTCCCTGTTGATTGTTAGTCCTCTAGATTGAATAAACGCTCCAAATGTTGGTATTCCTATAATTGGCAGTCCGGGTATAAAGTATGGCCATGTGGTCTTTAATCGGTGCATCTTTGCTGCTGTAATGTGTCCTAGTTCGTGAATTCCAAGAATTCCCAAGAGTGAGAGTGTGTATAATACTGCCATCTCTAACGGGTCACCAATATTTACAATTGAGTTTGTCCCTGCGGTGCGATAGTATCCATCAATCATGACAAATGCCACTACAGTTGCAAAGAGTATTCGTGGCATCCATTGGGAACTGAACCATTTGTTCTGCTTGTTTGGGGTAAACTTTTGAACAATTATGTGAATTCCACCCTCGATACGTACGAGCTTGCAGATATAGTCAACGCCTTCAAGCTTTCTTGCCAGCTCCTCAAACTTTGCCTTAAACTCTGAATCATTTATCTTAAATTCCAATGCATATGTGCTTTGGTTAAGATATTCTACGTTAAACATCACATTTACCATGTGGATGATGTCTTCCTGAGAAGGCTCATTCAATATCTTGGCAATCTATCTTTGTCCATTAAATCGTTTTGCAGTTTAAAATTAAATACCATAATTCGTACCCTCATATTGATGCAGGTCATATTGCGGCAGTTGGGAAACTGTAGTATACGTAGAGCAGAACCTTCAGATCTCATACCTGTGATGGAGATCAATCTCAAGACCCTCCCAGAACACTATTCTGATTATTTCTATGAGAGTTTACTTGCAGAGATTCCAGAGGCATTTTTAGTAGCTGAGGTGGATGGCAAGCTTGCAGGATATATAATGTGCAAGACAGAGTATGGATTTTCCAACTTTAAGAAGCTTGGATTTGTAAAGAAGGGACATGTTGTATCTGTTGCAGTCCTAGATGATCTTAGAAAGAAGGGAATAGGACGAGCATTGGTGGAAGAGTCCATCAATGGTATCAGATTGAAGAAATGTGACGAGTTTTACCTTGAGGTGAGGTGCAGCAATGAAGGGGCAGTTAGGCTCTATGAGCGTCTGGGCTTTATGATAAGGCAACAGCTTGGTGCATACTATCGTGATGGTGAGGATGCCTATCTGATGGCAATAGAACTTGGGTAATGAATAAAAATTAGAGTTCATACGTAATCAAAGAATGATATAGAATTTAGACGTGATTTGACATGTAAAACGTAATTGCGCATGTGATCTATTCTATATTTTACTGTCAAGAATCTTTAATTTGTAAAGTTTGATTGGTAGTGTGTCTGTGTTATACATTACCCAGCTCTGCATTCTACGATATATATTTGCAAAATAGATCTTAAGATTTTCAAGTTTTAATATATTGGCCGAGAGCTGTTTTTCTCTTATCTTCGAACAATTTTATTATAATTGACTGGATATTTTGATCGCGTTTTTTTGATTATTTGCTAGATGAATTATATTCTAATATTGAAATTATGTACAAGCTCTAATGAGAGACAAGTGAATCTCGATATGAATCATTTGGCTGTATGGGTGAATATGGTGTTGAGCTGAGGTGAATGCTGAACACATCATAATGCTAATTGCCAACACGCGAATCCAAATGTATAACCAAAATGACGTACAAAGTA
>CAZIHR010000102.1:0-6515 GCA_964538885.1 uncultured Nitrosopumilaceae archaeon | reverse complement strand
CCATAGCGGAAACGCAGAAAAGATCCGAAGAACTTCAAAAGGCAATACTTGAAGCACAGAAAAGATCAGAAGATACGCAAAAAGAAATAGCAAAAGAGACACAGAAAACACTCTTAGAAATGCAGAAAAGATCAGAAGATACGCAAAAAGAAATAGCAAAAGAGACACAGAAAACAATAGCGGAAATGCAGAAAGCATCAGAAGAAAGACAGTAAGATGTGAAGGATACACTTACAGACATCAAACGAAAATTGGATGCCTAAGCTGGTACACGCAATGTTTTCAATTCCATTGATCTTGAATTACAAACACGATACATTTGACTTTACATGTGAGATGCCTATATCGAACCAACTATTTTTGTAACAACCTGTCCCTGTGAAAGTCACTTGTATACCAAAATAATCGTTCATGACCGTCATTCTACAGTTTGCTGTCCCAACCTTATCTAGTATTTTGTGGACAAGACTATACTCTTAAAGTTTGACTCATATTTAGTTGTCATGTGTATATCAGAGTTTGGTATATCATGCAACCTTGTATATTGCCATTTTTAGTCGTTCTACTGTTTCTATGATGTTTTTGTTGATTGGAACTGTTGTTTTTTTATTTGAACATCTCCACAGTTTGATATAATGCCTGATTTTACACATACTCAACTTTACACCAGAGATATTTACCATATGTAGAAGATATACAGTGAAAAATACTCATCCTTGACGCACTCTTAGATTTTCAAGTTTTTTGCTCATCTTTGTGGGTGTTTCCTAGTTGTTTTTTGCTTGTCATAGCATGATATATTTCATCTATACGATGTTGTCCAATTATTTTATATTATTACAGTGCAACGGTGCGGCGGCCACACCACATATCTTTTTTTCACATACAAATAAAATTAGCATGCCGAGTATGCGTGTTATTCCAGTATTGTAGGTTTGATGGCAAGTTCAGTTATACATACAGAAACTAATTATAAATAAATTTACGAGCGTTGCTATAATGCCAGTCTTTATGCAACCATACTCTCTCACACCACATAAATAACAAAGTTCAGAATTGACGGCCATGGACAGACGCAAGGGAGCAGGTGTGTTAATCTTTGCTCTATCTATTGGAGGCTTTTTCGTTTATGCATATCTGCTGATGCTCTCAGAATGGAGTCCCATCGTATTGCAGCTATCTGTACTTATGATTGCAGGCGGAATTCTAGGAGTCATTGCTTGGATAGGTTACGTGATGGCCACAACAAAGACCACACCAGCATCCATCTCGCCTGATGATTGATTTTATATCTTGATATCTACTACAGTCTGGTAGTATCTTGGCCCCACAGGTCTAACTATCCTTGACTTTATTATCTCAAATTTTGCCGGAAATACCTCTGCAAGATGCTTCTCTGAGAGTGTGGCCGCGTCTGCCTTTCTGTCTGCATGAATATGAGAGTAATAGTGAATCATTCCTCCATTTTTTGTAGCGCGCAATGCCACATCTAGAAATTCATCTGATCTCTCTGGAAGAAGCATCAGAGTTCTGTCTGATTTTTTTTCTAGCTGTTCATCTATACTGTAACGCGCATCACCATTTATGGTGATTATCTCTCCAAGCAGCTTGTTTAATTTCACATTTTCTTTGCACAATTCAGTGGCAACAGGGTTTATGTCTATATTGTATGTGGTGCATCTCTTTTTTTTTGCTATTATAATTGAGAATGTTCCAATTCCTCCAAACAAATTTACTATTGTTTCGCCATTGCAGACAAGTTGTGCTATGCGCTCCCTCTCAGTTGACAATCTGGGTGAAAAGAATGCATTTTCCACATCTACAACAAATCTACATCCAAACTCTTTGTATGTTGTTCTAGTAGATCCCTTTCCTGCAAGTGCCTCAAGATTCCTGATTCTGTGATCTCCATTTACAGCAGATGTCTGGTAAAATACGCTCTTTGCTACCTTTACCTGATTTAGCAGTGTCCGACCAATTATCTCTTTTTTGGGCAAAAGCGTGTCGGGAATTCTCACTATAATTATATCTCCTATCTGATCAAATGCAGATATCACTTTTTCACTGTCTTGTTTACCAAGCACACTACGGAGGGATTCTTTGAGCATTCGAGTCAATTTTTGTAGTAAAAGTGCCCCGTATTCTTTTGTTTCTTATCTAATCTGCTTTCTGGCTTGTTTACTCTGGGCCTGAGACTTTTTTCATCTCTTCTAAATGTCATATCAAGTGAATGGAGAAATTTGTTCATCGCATCTGTTTTTGAGATCGGCGATGTTGCGTGTCCAGATACTCCTGGTGTTCCCTCAAAGATTACCATCGAGTCTGAGAGCATGTCCATTAGTTGTAGATCGTGATCAATTACTATGGCTGATTTACCAAATGAGCGGACAAACTTTTGCAGAAATTTTGCAACTGCAATTCTATCTTCAACATCAAGAAATGCAGATGGTTCGTCAAGCGCGTACAAGTCTGCCTTTTGCAGCAGACATGACGCTACTGCCACCTTTTGCAGTTCACCTCCTGACAAATTCTTGACTGATTTGTTGTATAGTTTTCTGAGTTTTAGTGGCTCCACTACTTGCTCCTCTTCTAGACTTCCCTCAACTTGGCCATCATTTGCCATATCTAATATGGATATCACCTCACTATCAGAGTTATTCTGAAGGTATTGGGGCTTGTATGATATCTTTATCTTTTTGTTTATGTCTCCTGAATCTGGCCTGTCTGTACCTGCAATCATCTTCATAAGTGTGGTTTTTCCTAATGCGTTGGCTCCAATGATTCCTAGAATTTCCCCCTTTTTTACGGCCCCAGGTTGAATAGTTACCGAAAATACAGAATATCTTTTTTCTAGTTTGGGATATGATATAATTTCGTCTCCATCATGAAAATCACCTGTAGAAGAAGATACGTCAAATGAGAATTTCTTTTCTCTGAATCTTACATTTTCATTTGGAAGGTATCCGTCCAAAAATACATTGATACCAACTTTGGTGGAAAGGATGTTTGAAACTATACCGTATGCAGCTGTTTGGCCATACAACACATCAATATAGTCACTCAAAAAATCCAGCATAGTCAGATCGTGCTCTACAACCATCACGCTTTTTCCCATCTTTGCCAAATTTTGTATGACTCGAGCTACTTTGGTTCTTTGAAAGACATCATTATATGACGATGGCTCGTCAAAGAAATAAAATTCTGTATCTCTTGATGCGGCAGCGGCAATTGCCACTCTTTGTAGCTCTCCTCCACTCAGCTCATTTAGGTATCTTTCTGTCGAGTTTTCTAGTTCTAGTTCCTTGACTAGTTGTTCTGCCACTCCTCTGGTGTCATACTTTTCAATTAGATCTTTTGCTGTACCATTGAATGCCTGTGCAATTTGATGTACCTGTTGTGGCTTGATGGATGCGCGAATCTCACCTTGCTTTATCTTCTCAAAATGTGATTTGAGTTCCGTACCTGTATAGTGTTTTAGTATATCATCCCACTCTGGTGGAAAGTCATATCTGCCCAAGTTGGGCTTTGTATTTCCTGACAGAATATTTACTACGGTGCTTTTTCCCATTCCGTTTCTCCCAAGAAGTCCCACCACCTCGCCCTTCTTTGGGGTGGGCAACTTGTACAGCCTGAATGAGTTGGGGCCATACTGATGTATCTTGTCTGTCGCAAGCTCTGATGCAAGATTCACTATTGTTATGGCATCAAATGGGCACACCTTAACACATATGCCACATCCATTGCAGATCTCTTCATCTATCTGTGCTTTTTTTGTATCTTCGTTTAGTGTGATACAGTCTGCTCCTGATTTGTTTACAGGACAGTACTTTATGCATTCTAGTCCGCATTTCTTTGGTTGACATAGATCCTTATCTAGTACGGCAACTCTGTGAGTCATGTTATAATTGGGAAATTCCTTGTCAATATACCTCTTTTGTAGATGCAGACGTGTATCAAATCTCTTTATGGTATAGTGGCTCAATGAGTTGTTATGTGGTTCTGATATGGGAAGGCCCGTCTCGAGCTATATGGCCGATGCTTGTCTCCTATACGGTTGTTCAATATTTTGATATGTATAAAATTAAATGAATTTGACAAATTGAGGAGGACTTGAGCTTGTACCTGAGAAGATACGTTAATAGATAGGAATTTTGTAGTAACTGCAAGCCGGCCATAGCGTTAGGGTGCGACCCAATCCCATTCCGAACTTGGAAGTCAAACCTGACGTCGCTGTTGTGTTACTAAGATGCGAGAGCCCTTGGGAAGCAACAGTGCTGGCATATACTTTTAATATATTGACTAAAATGATACATTGTTCTTCATGCCTGTATGTACTGTTTGTGGCCAACACTTTTCAAATGATATCATATTCCTGAGTCACATGATGGAAAAGCACGGCTTTAGAAATCCGTCCAAGCCTGACCGCAACAGCAGAGGCTATTAGCTATTTTGTAGATAGTCAATCATCATTCTGACTCCAAAGCCTGTGGCACCCTTGGGATTGTACGGCTTTTCCTTTGTACCTATCTGCGTCCATGCAACACCTGCTATATCTAAATGCGCCCACGGTGTATCTTCTATCGCGTTTCTCAAAAATGCCGCAGCAGTAATTGTTCCGGCCACCCTGCCTACTCCAAGATTTTTTATATCTGCAACATTTGATTTTATCATATCCATGTAATCGTCATTTAGTGGCATCTCCCAAATCTCTTCTGCAGTATTTACTGATGCCTTGTATAGTCTTTTGGCAAGTGCCCTGTTATTTGAAATCATGGCAGCAACATTGCTTCCCAGAGATACTATGCATGCTCCTGTCAGTGTAGCAAGATCAATAATTGCCTTTGGGGAATAATGTTTTTCTCCATATGACAACGCATCCGCCAAAATGAGTCTTCCTTCGGCATCTGTATTTAGTATCTCTGCTGTCTTTTTGTTGTATAATTTTATTATATCTCCAGGCCTGTATGACTGGCCGCCAGGCATGTTCTCAACTGATGGAATTATTCCAACTATATTGTATGGCAGTTTTAACTCTGATGCAGCCTTCATTATTCCAAGTACTGTGCACCCGCCACACTTGTCAAACTTCATCTCATCCATTCTCTCACCCGGCTTTAGTGAGATGCCGCCTGTATCAAACGTGACTGCCTTTCCCACAAATATGGTGGGTTTTTGACTTTTGCCGCCCTTGTACTCTAGTATTATCAGCTTTGGTTCATTTTTGCTTCCCTGTCCAACTGCAGTAATTCCACCAAAGCCACGATTTTTCAGTTCTACCTTTGAGATGACCTTACATCTCATGTTGTTACTTTTTGCAAGTGTCTTTGCCAATTTTGCCAGACTTTGTGGTGTACATTCATTTGGTGGCATGTTTGCCACATCTTTTGCAAATATGGCTCCATCTGCAACTGCTTCTGCAATACGTGCGGCTCTTGTCACTTTTGATTTTACAGATACGATGGCAAGATCTGGCATATGGTTCTCTTTTTCTGATTTGAATTTATCAAACTTGTATAATGACATCTTGCATCCTTCTATAATCTGAGATACCATATCACTTGTATCTGCAAATGTACTTGGGGGCACCACAATGGTATAGTCGTCCAATTTCATCTCACTTGCTTTCTGTGCTATCTTTCCTGCCATTATCCTGACGGAATCCCTTGTGAGTTTCTCTTTTTTGCCCAGCCCTGCAACCAATATTCTTTTGTGTGATTTTTTTGGAGTTGGAATAACTGCAATTTTGCCAAACTCGCCTTTCATATCTTTGATTGCCTGACGTATCTCTACGTCGATCTCTTCTGCGCCGAGTATTTCTTCTGCGCCCTTGGATACAAATCCGCACAGCATGGCAGTCTTTCTGGCCTTATCAAGTATGGTTATCTTCACATCTATCTGAATTTTATCACATTATTTTAGTGGTATCTTTTTACTGCTTGTAATCAAGCTAGCAGACCTTATAAATACAGATTTAATTGTCTTACATTGCTGTGTGCATGTATCATCTATGTTGATTTTGGAGGATCCATTTTTTGCTGAAATTATAGATCTCAATAGTGGTAACAGGGCCGCCCTTCCACCATATGCATTATCTTGATTGATCAGCCAAAACATATCCCGTGCAGATTTGGTCAATATCTGCTCCTTCAATTCTTCTCCTAGTGGTGTATAATGACCCACCATAGTAAGCTTGCCTCTAGATATGTAATTCACTGCCTGCGCAAATTTGATGCATAGATAGCATCTATTATCAAACACAATCATTGGCATCATCTCTGAAATATTCACAATATTGTTTGTATTTTATCACATTAAAATTTTACAAAAGGGGATTCTGCAAAAAAATAATATCACTCTCATCTGGACTTTACTCTTGAGAGACAAGTGAATCTCGATATGAATCATTTGGCTGTATGGGTGAATATGGTGTTGAGCTGAGGTGAATGCTGAACACATCATAATGCTAATTGCCAACACGCGAATCCAAATGTATAACCAAAATGACGTACAAAGTA
>CAZIHR010000101.1:0-6946 GCA_964538885.1 uncultured Nitrosopumilaceae archaeon | reverse complement strand
GTCACCACGCGCCACAAGATCAGCGCGTGTATGTGCAGCGCATGTGGAAAAAAGAACATACGGCCACACACCGGCCTGCCATCTACAGGAAACTATGGGCACAACGTGATCGCGCAGGTAGTGTCAAACCATGTGGAGCGCATGCCGATACGCCGGAACGCCGCGGCGGTGCGCGGGCTGGAAATGTCGTCTACCACTTCGTACAACATAATGCGCCGTGTCGAGGTGTGTCTAGGGAAACCAGCGAGCGGCATTGCAGCGTCAATACGATGCGCGGCCGTGATACACGCGGACGAGACATCCATGCGCCTCAATGGTGTGCAGGTGTGGGTTTGGATATTCCTTGATCCTGCAACTGGTAACACATTGTTCGTCGTGCGGCCCACTCGGGGGGCGGATGTGCCTCGAGAGGTTCTCGGGGAGGACTGGAACGGAATTATAGTCTGCGATGGGATTGGCATCATACAAAAAATACCGCATACAAAGGTGCTGGGCCCACATAATTCGGGAGATGCGGCACGCCTCGGAGAAATGCAGATGCCAGAAATGCACTAGGGCGCTTGCAACGCTCCGCCAGATATACGCCGACGCGTGTGCCGTCGCGTCTGCGCGCATGTCGATTGCACGGCGCGACAAGGAGTGCCGCAAACTGCATAAGCGAATCCGCACGATGATGCGCAGATACGCCTGCCACCGCGCGGTTGGGAAATTCATGGGCAAGCTAGGTAGGGCGCTACCTAACCTGTTCAGGTTTGTTCTAGATCCGCGCATACCGTCCACGAACAACGCGGCGGGACGTGGCCTGCGGGAAATAATCGTACACCGGAAGATACGCGGCGGTATAAGGGCCGAAAGAACAATGGAATTGATGGGCAATCTGTTCTCATGTGTTTCAATATGAAAGAATCGTGGGCTTGATTACCTCCAGGAGATTGCAAGGTACGTCTAGGCAGTCCAAATTAGGTTAACACTTACCATCTAGATGAATTGATTTTTTTCGATGAGATATATTTCCGCCGTTGCTTGAGTTGAATGCAGACACACAGGAGATAAACTTCAGTTTTCCAAATGATTTGAGATTGCGACTTGTTTTGGCGTTGCAGACCAGAGCATTACATGTCATGCTGATTTAACCCTCCGCCGACCCACAGCAGCTCGAGTTCGTATGATGTCGTAAAATCACACAATCCTGCTTTGGGCCTTACCATTCATGAACCTGTCCATCCCAGCTCTTCTTGGCTGCCAGTCCTTTGGCTCAAATTCTTTTGGCAGTTGTGATATTAGCCTGTCTGATTCCACCCCGACATGTATGAGGCGCTCTATGAGCGATATGATGTCTATTAGAAGCGATTCTCAATTAGCCGTATTTCATTAACGGACCCCAAAAGATCCAAATAGTATGCCAACTAAGCATATTTTATGTCTGTATACGAAAGATTATCAAAAAATCCTGCACTGTTCCAGTCCCTCTTGGGTATTTCTGTCGAGTAGTATGATAGTGGAAAAAATAGAGAAAATATATACAAAAGCAGAGAAGAAACACCTCTCAAGAAAAAATAGGAAACGCGCCATCGGTGCAGGACGTAGATTCTCTCTCAATATCAGGGATCGCGTATTGCTTACGCTATTCTACTTTAGGACATATGCCTCGCAGAGGCTGGCAGCGTTTGTATTCGGAAAGGGGCAAGCCATAGTATCACGCTCAATCAACCACATGCTGCCCATGCTCAAAAAGTGCATTCCAATACCTGCCAAGATCCACAACAGAGCAAAGAGACTCTCCACAGTTGAGGAACTTGACAAGATTATGCCGGGATTGCGTCTACTCACAGATGCCTCAGTATAATAGATACAGAGACCAAAACGAAAAGATATGCAAAAGTCACATTATTCTGGCAAAGCAAAGCGACACACCGCCAAAGTCCAATATATCACAAATATCAACGGACTTGTCATGATATAACACAAGACATATGCCAGATAGTATCCATGATGTCAAGCTGTACAAGATGAAACATCCACAATTCCTAGATGTGCAGACCAACGATACTACAACACATCAAGTTACAATCTATGCAGATAGGGGATATCAGGGGGCCATAGATGTTTCAGGTATCAGGATGCTTACACCGTTTAAGAAGAAAAAGGGGCAAAAGCTCACCGCAGAACAAAAGAAATACAAATTACATTCAAAGATACGAATCTATGTGGAGCATGCCATACGAAAAGTCAAGAGATGGCGAATTATGCGAGATGCATATAGGAATCCACTCAAAATGTATGACACAATTAATGATATTGTGTGCGGGTTGGTCAATAACAGAATTTTGTGGAAGACAGCCTAGATCAGTTGAATGACATGTCAGGATAGACACGGCGTGTAATTGGGGATCGCTTCTAGTATGTGTCAGGGCATTTTGTCAAAAATTGCCATAAAAGATCTAACCAGATACCTTGATCAAGTTGAAGACCCGAGATTGTATTCCAATCTTGATGATACTGCCGCATAAATGAATGGTAGCATAATAGTTGCTTCTGCATGTAGTGTAGTTTGCTTTGCCTCTCTGGTGACCTTTCCCCATGAGATGGCTTCTCTGACGGGTGCACCGCTCAGACTACCATCAAACTCTTGTGCAGTAGTAATGTATAACGCATAATCCATACCACCTCTGTACTGGTTCCACCACATGGTGTGATGCTTGGAGATACCTCCGCCGACCATTAGTGCACCAGATCTCTTTGCCTTGAACACCAGTTCTGAGAGCAAGTCGGCATCCTTGATTGGATTCAACCTAAAGTCCTTGTGCTTCTGGCAAAACAGCCAAATTTGGCTTCCAACAGCACCATCTAGCATACCTGGTATGATCACCTTTACCTCATTTTTGTGTGCCCAGTAGAGAAAAGAGTCGTGGCCCATATGCCTTCCAATCATACTACAAATGTCAGCAGTGGACATTTCTCTTGTGCCATTTTCATATTCCTCTTCAAGAAATGATTGCATCTTCTCCTCAATAAGTGGCCCATAGCTGTTCATCGGTACAAGTACGCTTCCGAGTCTGTGTATATCTTGATCTGCCAATGTTGCATCATCCATTGTAAATGAACCCTCCTTATACTCTGAAAAATACCTTGCAATGTCATGGTCAAGTGAACCGCAGGTGGTAATTGCCACATCAAACCATTTTTCTTTAATCATATCTCTAACTATTCCTCTTAGTCCCGTAGATATGACTGCCCCTACAAACGAGACAAATCTCAGGCAGCTCTTGTCTGAAACCATTGCAGATAGAATATCTACTCCGTCTGCAAGATTTACTGACTCAAAGCCCCCTGATTGCGACAATTCCCTTATAATCTCTCTTACTGATGACTTTGAGTTTATTTCTATATCTTTGACGTTTCTTCCTGATTCTATCATGCCGTGTTCTTTTGTTTCTGCTATAAAATTCTGTCTTCTAAAGTATATGGCATGTATATTTTTCTCAGGAAAGTTTTAAACAGGTCAGTTCATATCGACATTTGATTGTCGTCTCGAATAAAGGTGGGACTAGTTGGCATAGGGAACTGCTTTTCTGGCTTGATTCAAGGAATTGAATATTATAGGAAAAATCCCTCCCAGCAAGTGATAGGTATTATTCACGAAAACTTGGCCGGATATGGAATACATGATATTGACTTTGTCTGCGGATTTGATGTAGGAGAAAACAAGGTTGGCAAGCCAATCAATGATGCAATATATGAATATCCCAATATGGTTGACTGGATCCCTCGAGATGAGATGCCCAAGACGCATGCTCTAGTGTATGAGGGCCCGGCACTTGATGGTGTGGGACTGTGGGTTAAAAACAGAGTCAAACCAATACAGAGCACAAAAACTACCGAAGAGATTGCAGCAGAAATAAAACGCGTCATATTTGATACTGGCGCCGAAATTATTGTATCGTACTTGCCTGTAGGTTCGGATTTGGCCACAAAATTTTGGGCTCAAATGTGTCTTGACACTGGTACTGCATTTGTAAATTGTATTCCATCTTTTATTGCCTCTGATGATTCTTGGGCCAAAAAATTTAGAGAAAAAAACATTCCCTGTATAGGTGATGACATCAAAGGACAGGTTGGTGCTACCATCGTACACAGAACACTTGCCAAGTTGTGTAGCGACCGCGGTACCAATATAGAAAAAACATATCAGATCAACGTGGGTGGCAACACCGACTTTCTCAATATGAAAGAACAGGATAGACTAATATCTAAAAAAATATCAAAGACTGAGAGCGTCCAGAGTCAACTTGGTACAAGACTTGATGATGATCAAATTTATGTGGGTCCGTCAGACTTTATCCCGTTTTTGGGAAACACCAAGCTCATGTTTATGAGAATTGAAGGTAGGCAATGGGCCAACATCCCATATAATATGGAAGTGCGATTGGAGGTGGATGACAAGGCAAACTCTGCAGGAATAGTGATTGATGCCATTAGACTTGCCAAGATTGCCATTGATAGGAAGATTGGTGGTCCCATAAAGCATGCTAGTGCATATCTGATGAAGCACCCAATTGAGCAGATGTACGATGTGGATGCAAAAGCTGCCTGCGAAAAGTTTGTTGCAGAGGACTAGCTGGAGAATCACATCTGTGCAACCCCAATAGTTCACGTTGGGATTATGCATGTATGTTTTTCTCTATCTTCTAGTTTGTTAGTAGTTGATCAGGTCGTACCTAAAATTTTTCACATTCAAGAGCGCGGAGCCCACCTAAAATTATGGGTCGTTCCATCACAATAAGTACGGCAGGCTGGTTAACATGTCTTCACATTTGTAAACGGAATAAAGATCTATGAGACGCATCACAAAATATGTGTGAAACAAGCACAGAATTACAAGGTGCCATATGATAATATGCTAAATTAATTTACTGTCTTACAATCTACAGTTGTGAAGATGAAAAAAGAACACGAAATAGGGAGTTTGAAGATCGTGATTAAACAGCAAGCAGAACAAAATAGACAACTAAATGATCAAATCAGGAATCTTCGACGGCGTGACGCGTTCCATGATGGGCCCAATATATCACCATCCAAGGATATCATCACGCAGCAGCGACATAAGAAGAACATCAAGAACAGACAGCCATATGATAAAAAGCCGGGGGGACAGTCTGGGCACAAGGGTACCACCAACAAGCCCAAACTGGATCGTATAGAGCCAGTCAAGATGAAAAAATGCAACAGTTGCGGCTCGAGGCGCATACAAGAGACACATGTGGAGAACAAGACAATAACTGACATGCCACCACCGCCTCCACCGGAGACGGTCCGATATGATATATCTCATTATGACTGTAAAAAATGTGGCAAAATTGGTATGTCAGCAGATCCGGGAATTCCAAAAAAGGGAGCGTTTGGCACTAATGCAGTAATTTTGGTTGTAACCAATTTTATGTACAGGATGCCCAATAGGAAGAACGCAGAATACATGGGATCCCTTGGTGTGAGCATGGCCTCAGGCACCATCTTTGCCATATTGGTAATGGTGTGTGGCAGCCTTGCGGCTCCCGCACAGAGCATAATGGCTTCCATATCTCAGGCAAAAGTACTGCATGTAGACGAGACATCAATCAGTCTTGCAGGCAGGAAGATCTGGATATGATAGATATGACCCAAAGACTGGCAGGTCGCTCTATCTTTTGCGGCCAAGCAGAGGTCGTGACGTAATTAGAGAGGTGCTGGGTGACTGTTGGAAGGGAACAATCACATGTGATGGGCGGAGTGCATACCGCTCGTATAGGGTGCAAAGATGCTGGGCCCATCTCATACGGGGCCTGCGCGACATTGCAGACAAGAACCCAGACAATGCAGACGTATATAACGCGTTGAAACGACTACGGGACATATACCACGACGCAAAAAGGGACGTCGCTGCATCAGAGAGGGCCGCGCTGCACAAAAAGGCAACGCGCCGCATAAAGTTGCTCATATCTAGATATGAAGATGACTCCATGATGGGTGGCTATATGAAAAAGCTAGAGCGCGCACTTCCCAATGCATTTTGGTTCGTGTTGGATCCGGAAATCCCTCCCACAAATAATCCTGCAGAGACCCTCCTACGTGAGATAGTGGTGCACCGCAAGATACGAGGTGGAATCAGATCTGCGAAGACTATACTGTGGATGGGATACCTGTTCACCTGTATCACCACCTGGAAGAATCAAGGTTTGGACTGTAGGAAGCAGCTACTACAGTACGTCTAGAAAATTTTGTCAAAAATTGCCATAAAAGACCTGACCAGACACATCAGAGTTATTGAACAGAGTTTGTATTATTGATCCTCATGTAATTCAAAGCAATGCTATTCAGCCACAGTCTACTATTTCAACGTGTGGAGAGCATTTATCATTGAACAAAAGAATTTTTTCTACTAGTTCCTCACATGATTCTGGTTTCATGTATAGTTCGTGAACCTTTATCGCATTTGTTATATCAACATAGTCAAGTCCACACGAGTCAGTTGTAAGTACAAGTGCCAAAGCAATAAAAAAGGCTGCAGAAATGACGGCGGTAAGATATAATCTATTTTTTAGTAATGTCAATTTCAATGGTGGATACATTACGCTGTTTACCATCCTTGGATGTGAGCGAGTCAGAAGATATCCTTACATCACCAATGAAATATCCGACAGTGTTCATTCTTTTGACAATCATTTGTGACACATCAATTGCATGAGTTATCTTTTTACCCCTGGCTTTGATGGTGACTGTATCGAGTGTAGAAAGCTGTGTTAGAGTGGCCGAAACATAAGTCATAAGATCTTTCATTCCCACAAAAATCACATTACGTGGTTCGGGTGTTGGTTCAGTAGATGGTTCGGGTGTTGGTTCAGTAGATGGTTCGGGTGTTGGTTCAGTAGATGGTTCGGGTGTTGGTTCAGTAGATGGTTCGGGTGTTGGT
>CAZIHR010000100.1:0-17015 GCA_964538885.1 uncultured Nitrosopumilaceae archaeon | reverse complement strand
GTGCAGGCTAGACCATTCGCGTCTATCTGCATTTTTCATGGCCTAGCGTCAGCTATAAATCTTATCAATGTGTACTAGGCATGGAACGAAAGCGAATCACGACAGATTACAATAAAACGGCGGGATGGTTAACATAGGTGTTTAATTGTTTGGTGTTATTTCGTTTGTCAATTTAATTTGATTTTTTTTCCATACATGCATTTTTTCCATATATGATAGGACTGATTTGTTAATTGCTAAATGAAGACATGTATACAATACCATTCACTGTGATTTTTGGTATTTTCTTACTATGGGAAGACATGCATCAATGATCCTCAACATCTCGGAGCGGACAACATTCTTGTCAATGGACATCCACACTCTGGTCTTTTTTACTCCAAACGAAATTGTCTGTACTTTCTCTCTTTCTTCCCAGATAAATTCTACATGCCCAAGATTTCTGTCAAAGAACGCCTCCATGTCTGTCTTTATGGCAATGTGTGAGAATTGATATCTGGTGTTCTTTGCATTGAGGAGTGGTTTCATGCCCTGCCTCCTACTATGCGCCAACAGTTTTCCACCCTTTCCTATAATGCCAACAAATCTGACGTATGGGCTAATTGCCAGCATCTCGCTACAAATCTGTGAATAATCTTTCCTGTGCAAACTATACCTGATGTATGGTTGTGATAATTTAATGGTTGCCTGCATACTATTTGTAAAAGTAAAGATTCTATACAACAAATCTAGATTCCATGCAACGTAACACACAACATATTTTGTGCATTCAGGCCACATTTTGCCATTATTTGTATGATGCCTGTGTCCTATGAAACTATATTGTGGCTGATATCTATAATGCAAGATATCTTTTGGCATTATAGCATTAATATCTGTAGGCGACGTTGATATTGTGTCTATCTCTATGTTTTTGATGATGATCCTTGTAAGAGCTTCACATTGCCATCTTCATTTCTGACAACAAACAAATGATTTGGATCATTAATTATAATTTATACGATCATCAAAATTTGGCCTCGTGCTTTAACTTGTACATTCCCATATCCCATAATATGTGAGACAACTTTCTCATCAAAAAATTACAAATTGTATAGGACAATCAAACTTTGCATAAATCTAGATGTACAAATCCAATTATACGTAATATGAATTTGTGAATATATTTGACTCCTAACTTGCCCATTCTAGTTAAATAAAGCATCTCGCTTGCAAAGAATGTGGATTTTACTGACTTGTTTCCCTTTACTACTGAAGTTGGTTATCTGAGTCTTGGTCTGGTCAATTTTATTGGATCGCTTGTTCCATTTGTGCCACTGCCTGGATTTTTACTACTTGCTACAATGTCAGTTGGTGATCAGTTTGATCTTCATATATTGGCGTTGTTATCTGCATTGACTGCAACTGCTGCCAAGCAGATCATATTTGCAGTGAGCTATGGGGGACGCAAAATAATCAAGGAAAAAACTAGGCAAAGGATGAGGCCATTTGAAAGATTGGTTAAAAGATATGGTGCCGGAGCTGCATTCTTTGCAGCTGCTACTCCCATCCCAGATGATTTGGTTTACATTCCCTTAGGCCTTGTAAAATATGATCCAAAGCGATTCTTTATCGCAACACTTACAGGAAAACTGATCCTCAGCTATTTTATAGTACTTACATCACACCATCTTGGAATATCACTTGTAGAGCCATTTTTGGAGGATATAGATGATGCATCTGCCATATATGCCGGACTAATTGTGTTTGGTATAGCTATGACAGCAGTTGTGGTGTTATTGCTGAGGCTGGATTGGCATAGGGTATTGGGACGATTTGCTCCATGGACACTTGATGAAAGCAAAGATGACTAGACAATCCCTAAATTTTTTAGCATATCTAATATTGTGAAAAATTTGTAATGTTCAACTAGCTTGCATCTTGAAATATATGATGACAATTTTGGGCTAAAGATATTCCTAGTTATCTGATACAGTTATTGTATTTTTTACATTTTACTGTGTTTTCTTTTGTGCTAAATTATACATCCATCTTAAAATTCCAAGGTTTGTCCGTTGCTGCACTTATTCCTATTCTTGTACTTGCTGTAATCTTTCTGGGCTTGATGCCATCTGTGATGTATAGTCCCGCGTTTATTGTGAGATCTATTCCATACTGACTCTTTGTTATGTTTAGTGCCTGTGCTAGCTTGGCCGGACCATCACTAATCTGTTTCATATTGTTTCTATTTTTTGTCATGATGTTTAACCCTAATTCTGGTCTTGCTGCACGAATCAATATCGCACCTGCCTCGGATTTTGAATCTCTTGCCACTATATTGAAGCAATAGTGCATTCCATATGTGAAATAGACATATGCTCTTCCCACCTCTCCAAACATTGCCTTGTTCCTTAGAGTTTCTCCTCTAAATGCATGACTTGCTGGATCGTCTCTGTGACCATACGCCTCAGTCTCGGTGATTACTGCAGTCATCATATGTTTGTTGTATTTGCGAATGATCTTTTTGCCCAAGAGCATCTTTGCTACTGTTACTGTATTTTTATTGTAAAATCTTCTAGGGAGTGCATTCAATGTCGACTTGTATATCTGTGCCTTTTTTTAGTTCTGCGTTTAATTGAAATACCTTCTTGATGTCTTTTTTCAGTGTGTCAAATAACTCTTGTCTATAAATTGTTGCGGCCGGATGAATTGTGACAAAATATAATCTTTCTTTCTTTCTTATGATCTTTCCTCTAAATTTTGTGATTTTATCTCCGCCAAGAATTGAGCCAAATGCCGTGTTTCCCATAATACATACAATCTTTGGGGCAATTATCTGAATCTCTTTTTGGATATATGTACTACATGCATCTCTTTCTATATCACTTGGAATTCTATTTTTTTGCGGCCTACATTTAACTACATTTGTTATGTATATGGAATCTCTTGACACTCCTGCATCTTCCAATGCTTCAACAAGTCTCTTTCCTGCTGCGCCCACAAATGGTTGACCTATCTTATCTTCATTTCTTCCTGGAGCTTCACCAACAAAAATTACATCTGCACAAAAGTTTCCACTACCTGGTACGGCGTTTGTGCGTGTCTCGGACAGCCCACATTTTGTACATTTTATTACACATTCCCTGATTTTTTCTAAACTATCTGTCATAATACACTCTTGACTGTAGCTGTACCGCGTATTGTGGGTCCTCCATTTCCCATAATCATCGGTTGCATTGGATCTCCTTTACCACAATTTGTAATGGGTCTGACCGTAAAATCATCTCCACACGCGTCAACGGAAGAAAAAAATTCAGGCGCTGTACCAGATATAATGACATCTCTGTGCAAGTCAGTTATTTCACCATCAGTGATCTTTTGCGCGTACTGGCACGATATGTTCCAGTTGTATCTCTGCATGTCTATTGATGGGACTTTCATGTTGGAGATAAAGTACCCGTCTTTTACCTCTCTGATCATCTCTTCTGGAGTATGGTTGCCCCCTGCTATACAAGTACATGCCATTCGAATCAACGGCATGAATCTATAGTTGGTAGCACGCATATTTCCAGTGGGAGTTGTGTTGAATGTTTCTGCCGTCTCTCTGCTTTGCATGTGACTGCAAAGATGTCCCTCACTGACAAGCATGGTCTTTTCTGCCTTGACGCCCTCATCATCAAAATCATACCCTCCAAGACTTTGTTGGATTGTCGGATCATCAAAGACATTGAGGTGGTGTGATCCTATCTTTTGGCCCAACATGCCGCTCCACCATGCGCCCCCTGCCCACGCCATCTCTTTTCCTAGTACTCTGTCGGCCTCTGATGGATGTCCTAGTATCTCGTGTGCTAGCAGTGCCACAAAGTCAGGATTCAACACAACTATTGTCTTTTCATCTTTTACTTTATTGGCATGTAGTAATTGTGATGCCTTTTCTGCAATATTTTTTGCAGAATTGTAAGCTATATTGTCCTGTGTGATTTGTTCCATGCCTCCTCGTCCTCCCTCAGTAATGTCTACTGACTGTGTCAAGCCAAGTCCATGTGCAGTAGCAGACATGTGGATTGTTACGTCGGTAAATTCTTGAAGAATTGAGCTTCCCTCAGAGCTTACAAAGTATTTAGATGACTCGATATATGTTGGCATGACTATTGACTTTACAATGTTTTGATTCTGCCTGATTGTATAGTCACACTCATGTCCTATTTTTATCATCTCTTCAATATCTGGTTTTTTTGATATGGGAGTCTTTTTCTTTGCCTTATTTTGAGGTACATCTGCAAGATGTATCTTTTTGTTTTTAGAGTGGTATCTGGAATGTCTGATTGTCTTGTCTATCTGCTTGGAAACTTGTTCAAATGATTCGGGGTTTGTAGATGAGCAAAAACCCCATGCGCCATCACAAATTATGCGTATTCCAATTCCCATGTCGCGACTAGTCATAATTCGCTCCGTTTTCCCATCTTCAACAAGTGCATCTTTTGTTATGTGTTGCTCTGCTCTTACATCACAGTACTGGGCTCCTCTATCATTTGCATAGTTGACTGCTCGACTGGCTAGTTCTAGAAGATGCGAGTCCATGGATAATTCAAGATTGCTACTAGTTCCTAAATATTGCGTTAGTGCCTTGAGATGGCTGGCATTGTAAAAAAGTATTCATCTTCAAACTCTTGGTCCGTTTTGCCCTTCTTTCTTAGGTGCCTAAAGTAGCTGGTGCAGTTATTGTAAAACTCTTTATTCTTTTGATCTTTCACATCTTTGTTGTCATTGCAACAAATTTTTTCTGCTCTGTGAGTAATTTTAGTTCATGTGGTATGTTTTCTTTGTCCTGCATTTAATGTGTGTGCCTGAGTATGAGTTTTTTCATTCATCACATATTGCAAATATAAACACTATCATATTTGTTGATTTTTCAAGTAATTCAATTTGTACTTTGAATTCATCTATATTTCTAATTCACGGAAAAATTTTTAACTATAAATTATGTGACTGCCCGATCTTAGCAAAGTAATTTAGTGACCCAACATTTCATTACCATTGTAGTTTGTCAAAAATAGTTGCAGATACCAGCATAATAATTAACGGGCAGCTCCTATCCAATGTCCAGTCGGGACATTTGAACGGCTATAAGGTGATCATACCACAAGTAGTACTTGATGAGCTGCAATCACAGGCAACTCTACAACAAAAGCATGGTTTTGCAGGGCTAGATGAGATAAAAAAACTACAAGATCTGTCAGACCAATTTGATCTGTTAATAACTGTTGAGGGGAACCATCCTACATCTGATGACATCAATCTTGCATCGCGTGGAAGATTAGATGCATTAATCAAAGATATTGCCAAACAAAACAATGCAACACTTTACACATCTGACAAAACTCAACATCTTGTAGCTCTAGCAGAAGGTATAAAATCAATACTTGTAATGTCGGATCTCCCAGATGAAAAGCCTGAATTTCTCAAGTATTTTGATTCCAATACGATGAGCGTACATCTCAAAGAGAATTTACCACCTATGGCAAAGAGAGGAAAACCAGGATCATTTGTGTTAGAAGATCTAGAAGACAAGCCCCTGACTGCTCAATACTTGGAGTCACTATACTCACAGATCCTCGACGCTGCTAACGTATCTTCCTCAGTAATGGTTGAAATGTCCAAACCCGGAGCTTCTGTGGTACAGCATGGCACTTACAGAATCGCAATGACCCGGCCACCACTATCTGAGGGATTTGAGATTACCATTGTTCATCCTATAGTGAATCTATCTATTGAGGACTATGACATCCCTGAAGAACTTTTGGCAAGATTTTCAGATACTGCAAAGGGCGTGCTGATCTCTGGGCCTCCTGGTTCTGGGAAAAGCACCTTGGCATCTGGTCTTGCCAACTTTTACCACAAGATGGGAAATATAGTCAAGACATTCGAGTCACCGCGTGACTTGCAGGTGGATTCAGGAATTACACAGTACACCAAACTTTCCGGCAGCTTTAATAATACTGCTGAGATTTTGTTGCTTGTACGCCCAGATTATACGATATTTGATGAGGTGCGGCGACGAGAAGATTTTGAGACTTTTTCTGACTTGCGACTAGCTGGTGTAGGGATGGTTGGTGTAGTACATGCAAGCTCTCCACTTGATGCAATCCAGCGATTTATAGGTAAGATCGAGCTTGGCATGATCCCAAATGTGTTAGATACTGTAGTATTCGTAAAGGATGGACGTGTCGGTAATGTGTATTCTTTGGCGTTGGTGGTAAAGGTCCCCACAGGAATGACCGAGTCTGATTTGGCGCGTCCCGTGATTGAGATCAGAGATTTTGAGAATAATACGCTAAAGTATGAGATCTATACATTCGGCGAGGAGAACGTCATCATGCCCATTCCAAAACATGCTCGTAAGGCTGGTATTGCTAGGCTGGCTGAGGAGAAGATCTGTGAGACCTTTAAAAGATACGACCTGCGTGCCGAGGTGGATGTCATATCTGAAAGTCGAGCCAAGGTGACTGTCGATGAGCGGTATATTCCATCTATAATTGGAAGGGGTGGTAGCAATATAGGTGAGATCGAAAAATCGCTTGGACTCCACATTCAGGTAGTGGCCCGAGATTCAGATGTCGAGTCACCATCTGACTATATACAGTTCACATTCTCTGAATCAAAATCTGCTCTTTTGTTGACTGTAGGCAGAGAATATGCATCAATACATACGTACATCTATGCAGGTGACAGATACGTCACATCTGCAAGAGTGAGTAGAGGTGGTACGATCAAAATCCCCAAGCGTTCAGAGGCCGCCAGAGACCTTTTACATTATGCGTCTTCCCAAAAAGACATACGTGTGAGTCTTAAAGATTCTTAAATTCACTCAGAATCTTTGGATTCGATTTTAGAAATGTAATGAATTTTCGTAGCTGCTTTATCGATTTTGGGTTGAGGTGATGCTCTATACCTTCAATATCTTGATTTGCAGTATCATGACTCACACCGAGAATATCAAAGAATTCCAACAAAATGCCGTGCTTTTGTCTTATGCCGTCAGCAATCTGTGTACCTTTTTTGGTGAGGTTGATACCGTGGTATTTCTCGTATTCAAGGAATCCATTATCATCTAGTCTCTTTAGCATCTTTGTGACACTTGGCGCACTTACATTCATGTATCTTGAGATGTCCAAGCTTGTGGCATATCCTTTCTGCTCGACCAGCTCAGATATTACTTCTAGATAATCCTCCATTCTTGAACTGTATGTGATTTTCTTGGACTCGTGTGCTGCTTTGATAGAGTCTAATCTCTTTATGTCTATGTTGTACAATTGTATCTGTTTGATACCATTCAATAAATAAATGATAGTAAGATACATTGAAAATATTTCTATATAATTCAACATTATTGAAATTCTACATACACGCCGCCACGCCTGTCATATCTTGGGAACAAATGTGTTATAGGCGTTTTTTTGTTTTGTTATTCTTTGTTGACTTGAAAGTGACCGTTTTTGATCCTTGTTTGTTAACTATTTTTCCCATGAATAGCATCTGTCATGGTAGACCCCCTAAAGACAAGATTGGATCTGGTGCGTGGCGTATCTGACTCTGCAAAAAGGAGGGCCGGTCTTTACACCGATATTGCAAAGATTGATCATGATGCCCAATCACGATCCCTTGCGGCATTGCAAAAAGCACCAGCTCCTGGCAAGAAACTCCAAAAGATTGGATTTATCATGTTGTGGGTCCCAGAACCCACCGGCATTACATGTGCTGTCGGTGGACCAATGATCGTTGCAGGAAGATATCTAGAAAAAAAATACAACAGTGCAACAATCAGTGACATAGGACAAGCAACTCGTAATACCATATCTACAATTGGCGACTTTAAGAGCAACGTTTTCTAATTTGCCTTGTTTGTGTAATTTTTGTATCAGAATAAATAACTGAAAAAATTGAAGATATAGTTTGTAATTGACCTGTTAGTTGTGGGCTTTATAGTAAAATGTTGTTATATTCATGATGCGTGGCTGATTCAATTTGCAGCTTACATCAGCGCGCAAAGTTATGGGGTGACTGAGCTGTATGATGCCATTTTCAATATACTATACTATGATACTATTAGTGTAAACTGTAATTGAGTCACTGTATGGTGTGCTTGTTTGATCCTTTGATTTTTAAAAGGAATACAGACTAAACCTCTGTATGGTGTCCCGAACCCACGTACTTGTTCCTATTGCTGCCGCAGCTGTAATTGTTGGGATAGTGGGTGTTCTGTCTGTTCCAAGTGATATAAAACTAGAGTCAGTAGAGTTTCCCAGAGGAACAATCAAAGTTGATGATCTCGTACTGGAGGTTCAAGTGGCCGACACCGAGCCGAGACGAGTCAGAGGCCTCATGTTCCAAGATCAACTTCCATATGATCAAGGCATGATCTTTGTCTTTGACAGTCCAGCACCGTACTCTCTTTGGATGCTCAACATGCAATTTTCACTTGACATGATCTGGTTTGATGCTGATGGTAATGTGGTACATATAGAGACTGATGTTCCTCCATGTAAAACCGCACTAGAGACAGTCACATGCCAGACCGTCATGCCTGATACTGATGCAATGTATATCCTTGAAGTTACATCTGGCTTTGTAGACAAATTTGGTATCAACCACAATTCTAAACTTGATATCATCTCAATATGACTTGTAATCTATATTTATGTGGCCAATTGATATGATACTGATTGCAAAACCTTATTTTGTGAATTTTCATAACTTTACCAAATGCACAAAAAATTTACAGTTGTTTTGGTGGCAGGAATTATAGTGGCACTCTCTGCTGGTTTTACGCTGGTAGATAGTGACTCTGACCCGCAAAAAGGTGACATATTCTCTTTTACATATGCTGATGCAAATAGTGATTTACAGCTTGCACTTGTCGAGTCAAACATCCACATGTCATCTCCACTCAAACTCAACGGATTTTCCATCCAGAAATATTGTACATTCTTTTCTGATGAGCTTGTTCAGAATTCCATAGATTACTGCACTTCTACTGAAATACTTGATTCTCGTGGTGGATTTCTGGGAAACATTCAGATGGTGGGCTCAAATCATCGACCTGAATATGTAATTACAGCAATCCAAACTGATCATATTGTATCTGAATCCACAGATCTCAAGACGATCATACAAACAGTGGTGGACACTCTTATTTGCTCATGCTGGGAGATTGAGTCACCTGGTGGATTTGCCACTATACCAATGTGGATTGATGCCACATTGGAACATCATGAGAGTGGTGTGAGCACCACAAGTAGATCTACTGTATCTGATTTGGCAGGCAAGAATCTCTTGTTGGAATTAACTGCAAATCCTGAAGGCTATCTGTGGAAGCTTGTAGTGTCCAATTGACATTGACTTGAAGTGAGGTAATGGTTTTGTGATTGATCAACTGTGGTTGATTCCATTGGGGTTTTCAGCCGGAATATTAGGATCTATAATTGGTATTGGTGGTGGAATCATAATAGTGCCTGTTCTGACCTTTTTTGGATTCACCCCCACACTTGCTGCAAGTAATAGCTTATTTGCTACTTTAAGTAATGCTGTGGCATCTACTATATCTTATTCTAGAGGTAAAAACATCGAATGGTCACTTGGAGTCAAACTCGGCCTGTTGAGCATTCCTGGTACTGTGATTGGTGCTATACTGTCAAGTGATGCGGCTCCAGAACTCTTCAAAGTATTGTTTGGTTTGGTACTTGCAGCTTCTGCTGCTTACTTATTTTTGAGGAGAAGAATTGAGACACGCCAACAGAACAACTATAAACATTTGGTACTGTTTGTTGCCGGTGCAAGTTTTTTTGCTGGTCTGATCTCATCGTTTTTTGGTATAGGTGGCGGAATTGTATTTGTACCGTTGATGGTGGCAGGTCTTGGTATGACCATGAAAAAGGCTGCTCCTACATCCCAGTTGATTCTTCTCTTTGCATCATTTTCAGGTGTATTGGCGCATAGTTTACTTGGCCACCCAGATTTTTTCCAAGCAGGACTGCTTGCCGTGGGATCTTTTTTTGGAGGACTGGTGGGATCTAGACTTGCATTAGGAGCTCAGGAGCGATTTCTACAAATATTAATTTCATCAGCAATGCTTGTAGCTGCAGCCAAGCTATTTCTTGATTCCATATATGTGGTATCTTGACATATTAAGAGTGCTGGTTGACACATTTACCTTGTAAACTTGACTATTGAACTATGGTGATTTTTTCTGAGGTGGCCTTTTGTCTACAATTTTACATGCTTTTTGTATTGGTATATCTATTGTATCTACATCAACTTTGTATGAAATATTACATGTAGAAAAAAATTTCAAGTAATCAACTATGGTTTTTTTCCAAGTTATTATCTTGCCTCGTCAACACAGAATGTCACTTCAGATGATGTCACTGCACCCTCAGACAATAAAAAGTCCAATGCTTGGGCGATTCTCCCATTATCTGTCTCTGATCCTGTTACTGATCCTGGAAGTACGGTGAACATTCTCACCTTTGACTTTAGCACATCACTTAGCTCTTGGTTTACGGTTGTGGTGAATGGCCTCAGAGCCCCACGAAAGACTTCAACTTGGGCTCTTTGCATTCCAGTGACCTTTCTGCCTACTGGCAGATCTGGCCCTATGATCATTATTGCACCTTTCGCATCCTTGTAAAGTCGTGGATCTTTTGCACCTCCTGGTACAAACTGCTCAAGTGCTGTTTGTGCTACAGTGGCGGGTACGGTGACAAATTTTTCAACTAATTTATCCCATTCTTCTCTTGTCAATTCTGTCAATTTTGCTATTTCTGGTAATTTGCCAGTTACGTGAATGACTGCCGCTATATTACCAACATTGGTGTTTGCAGTGCTTAGCCATTTTTTTATCTCTGCTGGATCACTTGTGTTGATTGCATGTGTGTGGAATTTTTTGTTGATAAATTCATGCATTTTTTCTGGTGTGGATTCAGATATGAAACATACTGCCTTTCCACCACATCTCTCAATATGTCCTGCCAAAAATTCTACACGTTCCATATCTGTATTTTCAGTTGCATCCACAATCAATGCAACTGATCTTCCTGCAAGGTCTGGCTTGTGCACCTCTGGTACACCTGCTCCGACATGTGGTTTTACGGCATAAAATACTCTGTCTCCTGGAACCACCTTCCCATTTAGAATTCTTGCAATGTTATTATCGCACAAGTTTAGAACTGACTCTGCCACTTGTTCCTGCTCCAGAAATTCCCGGTTTGCAATCATGTGTGACGTGTTTTTTTGCACCTTTTCTGCTATATTTTGAATCTTGTTTAGTAGGTCTGTCAGTGTTTTGGCAAGTTTTTGCACATCTTTACCATTTGCAAGTTTTTCTGCTATATTTGCAATTTCCACCTTTACTACTTTTTCACTCTCTCCTAGTAGTGGAAGTATCTCTTTGTTTGCGGCAGCTACCTCTGCTGGTGACATGTCTTCAAATCCACTTACACGCATAAACTCTGATGCTGCCTTGGGGTAAACTGTCTTGTAAATCCTGTCTGAATGTACGGGGCCCGGATTTGTTGCAATGGAGATGATTCCTCTATCCACAAGTTCCCATGACATTGTCTCTGCAAGTCTGTTCTTTGCACCTTGTGCTGCTGTATATGGACTACGGAACCTGTATGGTCTCTGCTCAAGTGGACGCTCTTCTGTAAAGAATGTAGAAATTGTAACTATCTTGCTTCCCTCTTTCATGATTCTGAGGGCCTGGACGGATCCCCAAAATGTTCCAGTCAGATGTATTCCTACTGCATCTTTGAAATCATCCAAGGGTGCATTTGCAAAGCATGTCACCGGACCTGACACTCCTGCATTGTTAATCATATAGTCTAGTGCCACTCCGTCATCTTTTAGCGAGTCAAACATGCGACTCACTGCAATTTCATCATTTACATCCACCCCTGAGAAAACTCTAACTGAAGCATTGCTGTTAGCATCTGCAATTATCTTCATTAACATCTCTGCTGTCTTGTCTAGTGGCTCCTTACGCCTTCCCAATATTATCAAATTTGCACCGTTTTCAGCAAATTTTTTTGCAATGGCTTGCCCGATACCTGTACCACCTCCTGTCACCATCGCAAATTTATCTTGAAATTTTAGCATCTACAACTCTATCAGTCTTACTGCGATATTTATTTGAATCATTCATCATCTATTATCTTCTGGTAATGTTGAGACTCTGGTTTTGAGATCTGCCTACTATACTGCAAAGCCCATCTGCCAATTGACATTTTCTGGGTAATTACAGTTAAGCGAAATGTGCTTCATTTTGGGCAAATTACCTCAACTGAAACAGTTCAATTAGGAAAATACCGATAAGATTTGAATTGTCAAGAAACAAAACTAATCAAATTGATAAACAACCCACAGTTATTTTATGATGCTGCCTATATTATGAACATAATTGGCAAATATGTCCATTAGATACAACGCAATATTTGATACTGGACATCTGATAGACTGTATGATACAAGCCGCAATATATAACCGCAATGTGGGCGGATCCGCTAATAGTAGAAAGTTTGCACAGGATAGTATTGTGCCAACAGACAGATAGTGTGCCTCCAAGCTCAAAAATGCATATCCCCAAATCATACGCAACGAGATGATAAACCGCAACCTTTTGTCAGCCCAGGGTTCCACTGCAAAAAAGAAGCTTCTGGAGGCCATGATAACACACCCGGATAAACCCAAATTTGGGATAGAAGGGCACGGACCTGAGCGCGCCATATGCGAGGCAGTCGTTTATGAAAACAAAATCCACGTGCAAAACACATCGTACGGTTGGCAGCTGCAAGATTCAAAAGACAACCGCATGGCACTTGTATGGCACAGCATGCTAGATGCCATAAAGCAGGCACGTGGACGCATAATTCTGACAGATGTTTACAGGGTGGCCGAGATGCCACCGTGCGGGGCCAGGGACGGGCTGGTACTGCTGCTCGCGGTTGCAATGATCCTGATACACAGGAATGTCATCGCATTGTACGAACACGGCACGTTTGTGCCCAAACTGCGGCCCGAGGTGGCAGAACGCATGACCAAAAACCCCGAGCATTTCGAGTTGAAATACTTTAACAGGACGCCATCAAAAGCAGTCCTGCTCAAATACGTGTCAACAGATCTCACGACTGATTCTAACGTTTTGTCTACTGTAAGCTATCTGGTTCGCATGATGTCGTCCCTGCCACCGTACATCAAGCACACAAAGAATCTGGATAAAAAGACCATCGCCGTACGTGACGCCATACTGAATGCCACAGAACCTGACATGCTGCTCTTTGAGTCACTTCCCAAGGCACTGGGGTTCGGGACGACATTGGGGCAAGCAGATGCCAAAAAATTTGCAAAAGCTCTGGCAAAATCCACGAGTGCGCTGCAGAGGGAGTTTGCAAACATGCTGGCGGAGATCATCGACCTGCTGTTTGATGCCACTGGAATCGATGAACGCTCCAAGCTGTCACGAGCGGCCAGGACAATGGAGCCTAACGTGTCGGATCAGGGCATGAAGGTGCTTCTAGACGCACTATCTACAGACACGTTAGAGGACACAGACGACTGGATAAAATACGTGGCAATGAGCCTGACTGACACGCCCCCGGATGATTGGAAGGATGACCACAGGCACATGTTTGAGAACAACCTGCGCGACATGTCATCCAAATTTAAACGGCTTGCAGGGATACACTTTGTCACGGTGTCTGGCAACTTTGAAAAACCATCATATCAGGTTACGGTTACACATGCAGATGGCTTTGAGCATCACAATGTGGTCTCTCTAAATTCCAAGCAGAAGGCCAAGCTCGAAAAGATTACTGCACTAGTGAAAAAAGAGCTGAAGAAAGAAAAGCTTACAAAAAGAGATCTTGGTGCACTAGTTGCCATGCTTGGTTTGGAATCAGAACCGTAGTTAAGGTGTTAGATACTGGCTCATTTTTGCCTTCATTATCTCGCCGCTCATTATCATCTTCCGTATTGCATCTGCCATGTCACTCGTGTTCTCGTAGAGCATATCTGCCGTGGCCTTCTTCACTATCCTCCACTGCCCCTCGACCTGGTTCAGCTCCTGCGTGTACGGCGGAAAGTATCATATCTGGACGTCGCCGCCCATCTCCTTCAGGCATTACCTGACCGCCCTTGACTTGTGATATGACGCGTTGTCCAGAAAGAGCAGTACCTCGCCGAACTCTTTGTGCAACTGCACGAGAAAGTCGCAGTAGTTCTCGCCGTCTGCCTTGTCGTAGAACGCGCAGTACAGCGTGTCCTCAATCAGCGCCCCGATCGAGTGGAACTGCTGCCGCGACAGGCTGACCGGCGTGGTTACCGGTTGTTCCCTTGGGTACTATCCATTCTTGACGTTCCAGCCCGGTATGTGCGATGTCTCGTCTCCTGCCATCACCCTGTAGCCCTTTCTGGCATAGTATTTGGCCGTGCGACTAGCTTTTTTTTGAACTCGTTTTTGTCGTGTTTGGATGCCGCCCGAGGATGCCGCGGCCTTTTGGACGAAAAGCCCATGCGGTTCAGCAGGTCGTACATGCCGCGCCCTGCATACTGCACGCCGTACTTTTTACCCACATGCGCCACGACCAGCCGCGCCGTCCACACTTCGTGTCCGAACCCGCACGCCCGCGGGCCTGCGATCAGGTCGTCCCTGAGCCGCGCAAGCTGGTCCGAATCGAGTCTGCACTCGGGTCCGTCTCGCTTCTGGTCATATATGCTGTCCGGTCAGTGCCTTGCCGCGCGCACAAGCCAGTTCCGTATCGTCGAGTACGGCCGGCGCAGCGTCCTTTCGATCTCGCGTATCGCGTAGCTGTCCTTTCGCATTATAAGAACGAGTAGCCTGGACTTGGCCTTGTGGTTTTTCTCCGTCTTGTGCATCATTTCTAGGGTCCTCTCTGGGATGTCGAGTAGAAAGTCGTCTCCTTTGGATATGACTTTTTTCCTTTACATGACTTCCTGCAGGCACGACTGGATTTAGATCTGTCGGTTGTACCGCCTACTTGATCCCTTATCTATCACGGATACTACGTGACAACGATGCTTGGGGGAGTGGACGTATCAGGCGATCCAGATGGAGGACATGACAAGTTCATGTCGATCATAATTGGCACCGATGAGAAGATACTGTCCATGATCCGAGTGCTTGGGAATGAAAAAACCCACATGCATGAGATCAGAGGCAATGCGCAGAATGAAATTATTTCGAAATTAAATTTTAAGGGTAATGATTGCATGGCAATATGCCTTCGAATAGAGCGGCAACGCATAACAAATGAGATCAAAAACCTGAAAAAAGTTAGAACCAGCAACGCCAGAAAGAGAAAAGTCTACAGGGTGTATGATTATACATTATGGCGCTTAATCCAGAATCGAATAAAAGAATTCCTGCAAGGATATGGGTGTGATTTGCATGATGTTGTCTTTCAGTGCGATCACGACTCTGATGCATTTTTAAAAACTGCCGGACTTGGACGTTCGTATAAGGGACACGCGTATGTTCTATCAGATATAGTGGCATGAGCAAACAACAGACGGCGAGAACCTGATGGGGTGATTTCAGTGGATCTTACATCGGAAATCGAACAGCGCTTGAACCGTCTAATGAGTTGAGCCCGCACCCACATAACGCCCGTAGTATCAGGACGCAAGCGTCCCCTACGGGATTCAAGTACGGGTAATATAACTACCTTAAACTGGTATTTATTTCATATACGTTCG
The DNA here is from genome assembly GCA_964538885.1 of uncultured Nitrosopumilaceae archaeon. Lineage (GTDB taxonomy): Archaea > Thermoproteota > Nitrososphaeria > Nitrososphaerales > Nitrosopumilaceae > JAPOPJ01. Next base: position 1,268 of record CAZIHR010000100.1, on the reverse strand, counting down.
GGTTCTTCTCCAAATTCGGGTGCTGCCGGTAATCTATGGCATCAAGGCGGGATCACCTCTGGATTTTTACAATTCCCGACCCATTGTCACGCCAAAAAACCGGATCCCGTTCTGCCTGCGGCACGTCCGGCGCGTGTCTGCGCGGAATTTTGCATGCCGGACGTGCCATTCCATGTTATTTGTCCCTAGGATGCGGCAAGCGCGGCATTCTGGATGAGCGTGCGCCATGTGACGGCGCCCCCGCCGTGATCCCGGCGGCATTTGCCGGAGTTGCGCCATCCAGCCCCATGTGTGGCCTGACAAAGTTATAGTGAATGGCATACGACGTGATGTGCGCGAATTCCGTCTTGCCGAACCTGCGTATGCTTCCCAGATGATCCCGTACCGTGCCGTTGAATCTCTCGTGGGCGTTGTTGTTGGAGCATTCGTTTTTGATATGGCTCTCGGTAAAATGCACCGGCTGCGGCGACCTGCGCCTGTAGAACACCTTCTTGAACGCCTTTGAGAATGCGGCAAGTTTGTCGCTTACGAGTATTGCGGGAACGACACCCCCCGCGCGATCCAATGCGGCGCCAAACAGCCTGCATGCGTCATAGTTCATCTTTGACGGAGACACGTCCCATGACAGCAGGAACCTCGTGCCCTAGTCCAGCGCCGTGAACAGCCAGTGTCCCCTGCCGCCTATCTTTAGATAATTCTTATCAGTGCTCCATCTGGGCCCGACGCTGACTGCCAGGCCCTACGTGTACCTGTCAACCAGGACGCAGTAGTATTGGGTCCATCTCAGCACGGTGCCGGGGCTGATGTTCAGCCCCCTGTCCTGCCGCATCATAAGCGAGATCTGCGGGCCGCTCATTCCCATTGAAAACGCCAAAAGCGTAAACAGTATGGCATGCGGCGGATAGTGCCTGCCGGTAAACCCGACATCCCCCGAGAACCGCCTGCCGCAGTGCATGCACTTGTAGCGCTGTGCGGGATCACGATGCCTTCGGTCTCGTTTTCCGTTGCGCCTTGCGCGCGTACTTTTGCAGTGCGGGCAGCACGTCCGCACCTCCTGCACGTACACTGGTTCCGAATCAGACCTTTTCATCTCCCGCAGTATCACAAGCTCGACTGCCTTTACGTGCTTGCATGCGGCTTTTCCCTTTTGATTGTGGGGACACTCGCATCTTATGCCTGAGCCAGTCACGCTTACGGCATACTTTTTGCCCGGCGTGCCCTGTGAGGAGACCTCATATCTGTGTTTTTTTATGTGGCGGATCATCGCA
>CAZIHR010000099.1:0-4174 GCA_964538885.1 uncultured Nitrosopumilaceae archaeon | reverse complement strand
ATGCCTGATTTTCCTATTCTATCTGAGGCCCATCTGATAGATCGAATGTAAGAGTCATACATGGCGTTTTTTGCCCCGATATTGGGATTGATCTGTTTTAACTTGTCTATATAAGTAATAGTAATTCGTTTGTCTACATCTGGATATGGCACATTCTGATTTTGATCGTTGTAATTGTTTTGCCCTACTGAATATGGTGGATTCCCCACTACCAGTGTAATCTTTGACTTACGTTGCCTCTCTATGCGCTTTTGTGTGTCGGTGAACACTCCCTCGTCCCACTGATCGTCTAGGTTCTTTGGGTGAAACGTGTCGGTAAGTGTGATGCCTTCAAACGGTATATACTTGCCTGCACGTTCCATGAATGTGGATTCGCAGTTGACTGTAGCAATATAGTATGCCATCAGCACAATCTCACTTGCAAACAGGCTGTTCTTGTACTTGTGCAACAGATCGCGGTCGGAGATCAGTCCAAGCTCCTCACTCATCATCCTAGTGATGAAGCTTCCTGTCCCAGTGAATGGGTCTATGATGTTGACGTCCTTTGATGTCAGGCCCATGCCAAAGTTCTCATTCATTAGATAGTCCGAACTCTTCAGTATAAAATCGACCAACTCAATCGGCGTGTATACGATGCCGAGCTTCTCTGCCTCTTTCTTGAAGGCATGGTTGAAGAATTTGTCATACAGCTCGTGTATGACTCTCTGTCTGCCTCCGTGCGTCTTGACTCCGGCCACACGGCTTTCCACCTCCTTGTAAAACTTTTCGAGTTTTTCCATCTCTGCCTCCAGTCCCTTTTTCCGGAGAGATGCCAACACTGCATCCATGGCGCGTGAGACGGGGTTGCGTGACGTGAACCTGCTACCTACCATGCCTTCCTTTTCACTGCCTGTAAACAGCGCGTCAAACACGCGTCCCATGACCATGTGTTGCGCAAGCATGTTCACCGCATCCTCATGCGTGATCGTATCGTTAATGATCTTTTTGAGGCCCGTATGGAACACGACAAGCTCGTCCCTGATCGACTTGTCATGCTTGTACAGATCGTCTATCCTTGTAGTCGTACTCGATACGATATGGGCAACATCCTTTGCCCACTCCTCCAAGTATCTACGGTCGCTCACCTTTTCAACTATCTTGGACCGTATGAGATGTTCCGGTATGTCAATCTGCATGGATGGTGCATGTTTCTTACATGGATTCCCGCTACCTGTAAATTCTGTCACGCAGTCTTGGCACTCCTCCCTCGGACGGTGTCTGTCACATATGCCAGCTTGACAGTCGACACACGGTTCGCTCCCCCAGTTGATATCTGAAAGTACGTTGCCGTCAATCATCTTCTGCTCCCACCGCTTACTATCGTGAGCCCTCAGTGCGCGTATAACATTCCACACCACCCTGTAAGAGTCCTTGTTGTCCAGTATGGTGGATGGGTCGGAGCCTACGGGTACGGCTACTGGGAGTACTACATATCCATACTTCTTACCTTCTGCCTTTCTCATTACGCGCCCGACCGCCTGTATGACGTCGATTATCGAGTCCCTTGGGTTCAAGAATACCACGGCATCAAGTGCCGGTACGTCCACACCCTCCGAGAGGCATCTTGCGTTGGATAGTATGCGGCATTCTCCGGTAGCATTATGGCTGTCCTCTAGCCAGTCAAGCTTCCTGCGGCGGTTGAGTGAGTTCTGCGTGCCGTCCACGTGGTCGGTCCTTGGTGTCGCCTCAAACGGTGTGGGTATCTGCCCGACCACATCCTCAAACGACTGCTTGAACCTTTTGGATTGATTGATACTCCGTGTGAATGCAATCACGCGCTGTAGGGGCTGTGTACGTTGCTTCTCCGTGTCATTGACGGTAGTATCACCCCCACTATTGTTCCGTCCTACAACCAACTTGCCCACCTCCTCTTTGTCTGGGTTTACCAGCCCCTTCCAACATCCGGCCCATTTTGCCACCATTGGGAGGTTTACATCCAGCTCACTGCCATTACTAGCGGCCGCATCGACCGCCGTGCGTGTAATGGATGCTACGCCCTCTTCTTCAACTGTCATGACTACTACCTTGTAGTCTGACAACAGTCCCATGCCGATTGCCTCATCAAACATAAGCTTGTAAAATTCTTCACCATACGTCTCAATATCATCCATCGAATACACTTCCGTATCCTGCGCCCGTGCCTTTTCTCTGGATGCAGGCGCGTATATCTTGGGCGTGGCGGTGACATATAGTCGGCTCGCCGCGCAAATGTTCGCATTGCTGTGTATGTATGTAAATCCGGAGATCTCACCTTCGTCGTCTACCGCAACCTTTTTTGTAGTCGGTTTGGATGCTGATGTGGTTGGGGGCCTGCCGCGCGCCCTTTTCTTCTTATTATCATCAGATGTATTATTCCCCGACGCCTCCCTCTCTGCCTCTGCGCGCACCAGTCCCGTTGTCCGATGGGCCTCGTCTGCGATTAATAGATCAAACATCACTTTGCATTTTCTCTGCGCCTCTCCAACTTGCTTGACTGACTGATAGGTTGAGAACACGACTGTCATGCGCTCCTCGTCCTTGCGCCGCAACACGTCTGCAATTTGTGCGGGGTTGGTAGTCGGGCGGATCTCAAGCTCGGCAAGCGATGCATCTTCATCATTCCTTCCAACCTTGGTATCTGAGCAGACCGCCACGTATCTGTGCCATATGCCTGATTGCTCGGCCCACTCTCTCATGGACTGCTGTAGTAACGATATAGATGGCACCAGATACAAGACAGTTCCGCCTACCTTCACGCGCTCCTCGGCTATCTTGAGCGTTGTAAATGTCTTTCCTGTTCCGCACGCCATCACGAGCTTGCCCCTGTCGTTTGTCTTCAGACCCGTCAGCACTGCCTCAATCGCCTTTTTCTGATGTTGCCTCGTCTCAAACTTTTTTCTCTGCGCAGGTGTCTTGCCGGGGAGTAGGCTTGCCCAGTCCACCGCGGATCTGCGTAGCACGCTACGGTCAAGGACGCCGCACGAGTTGTTATTTATGATGAGCTGGGCGCCCGTCGTAATCTCGAGTCCCGTCCAGACGAATATCCCCGAGTCAAAGATCCTTTTGCCACTCTTTTCTGATCCCAGTAGTGCGATGAACCCAGTTACGTCGGACTTTTGTAGATGCTTGTTGTCATCATAGCACTTGCACTGTATGCCAACCAGTGTCCCATCATGGCGCCTTGCTACAAGGTCTATCCCGTAATCTTTACGATTGTCTGGCTTGTTGAGGCTACTTAGCGCCTCTCTCCTTCCAGGACAATCGTCATCCCTCCAGAGCCAGACGCCTTCGAACTCTTGGGAATAGATCGCGTCCGTCAAAAGAAATTGCCTGATGATGTTCTCAAACATGTCCCCACGTCTTCTTGTTTCTACACTGCCGTCCATGCCTGTGGACTCGCGGCGTATCCTCTCTAACACGACGTCAAACGAGTCCTTTTCATTTTCTCTAGGTGGGTCTTCTACACTAGTACCAGTCTTGGATGTCATTTGAATGCTACCGTTGATGTCACACCAACAGACTCTATACTCATAGCGATACATGAGGATGCTGACATGTGAATATAATGATAATAGTACTGGTAGAATGAAAGCAATTTCCCATTGACTCGTCACGTGAGTTCGACTTAAACTTTCTGTGTGCAATGAAGTGAACCCACAAAATGTTACTGTTTTCGGCATGATTTTATGCATGGTTCGATGAGCCATTCGTAATTGTTAACATGGTTTTGAGATCATCTTTAGGCACAAGTTCAAGATAGGATCAAAAAATAGTACAAAAATCTAGGCACGACGTTAACAGTTACTAGTAATCATACCATATTCCTTGTATATTCTTTCAATTTGTGCCAATCTGCCTCGAACTGTATTTCTTTCTTACTTTTCAGATCCGGTCGTCACCAAGTACGAATATAACAACAAACGCCTAATTATTTCCCGTTATTGATGAATTGCAAGGATTTTTTTAGGAAACTGTGATTGTGTATAAGATCTATAGACAAACGAATTACTATTAGTTATATAGACAAGTTAAAACAGATCAATCCCAATATCGGGGCAAAAAACGCCATGTATGACTCTTACATTCGATCTATCAGATGGGCCTCAGATAGAATAGGAAAATCAGGCATAATTGGGTTTGTCACTAATGCCAGTTT
>CAZIHR010000098.1:0-2705 GCA_964538885.1 uncultured Nitrosopumilaceae archaeon | reverse complement strand
CTATCTTGGCCTTGAGTTGTTTTTCCCTCATTTTCACACTGTGTTTATTATACTTGGCAATGGATCTTTTGATCGCGTTTTATTGATTAATTGCTAGATGAAATATGACCTAATATTGAGATTACGCATAAGCTCTATTGTATTGTTTTTGGGTGCTGCCTGTATGCATGTGGCAGTGCAGACAGCACATGCGTCCCCAATACATCCACCAGACATGAGTCAGGAGAGCGGCCATGGCGGCCCCGAGAAGTTACATCATAATCCAGGCCACACACTGCCTTCGGTAATCACTTGGAAAATAACATATGCCGATGGATGGACCACCCCCATCTGTCCTACATGCGCGATACATCCAATCCCTGGACCGCCACCAGAACCCCATCACATTCAGGCAGCAGAAAGAGCATTCCAGATCTGGGAAGATCTTAACGACAACTTGAGTTTTAAGAGAGTTGACAGTGATACCCCTCGAGGCAAATACGATATACATGTGATATTCACGAAAAGGCAACATCCACATGCCTTAGGTGAAGCAGTCCCTAGAAACGGGCATGACGGTTCTATCATAGTGTTTTTTACAAAATACGACTGTGAGGGCAGACATGTGGAATGGAACTCTAACACACTGACCACCGTGATCATGCACGAGATTGGACATCTTTTATGGCTTAAACACCACATAGATTATGATCATCTCATGTGGGGAGCCGGAGATGAAGACACACAGGATCCCTTTGACACATTGGGATTCAACATACCAGAAAGACTGCCCGAATATGGTGTCTTTGTCGGACAGAGTGAGCTCATTGAATTGGATAAAACCGTGTCCCAGACATATCTTGGCTATCACTTACCTATACAGGACAAAATAAACTGCTTTTATGACCCCGCGCCTGACAAGAAGCCCGCGCCTGATGATGTGGCACCTGCACCGGGAATGGTCCCCCTTGAAATCGCGCTTGGCCTGGTAAACGAGTATGGGACACATCAAAGAACAATGGAAGACAGGCTGGACCGCCTTGACGCGGGATTGCAGTCAGTAGATGACAAAGTGGATAGACTTGAGCAAGTGGCAAACACCCTAAAGACAGGACTTGCGGCCTTGCAGAAACAATTCTCCGACTTGGAAAAGGCAATTAACCATCTTGGAGATCGTGTAACATCACTGGTGAACAATACGCCTATACCGACAGAGAAACCCGTCACCATAGACATCACTGCGTTCAATGATTCTGATGGGGACGGCATCAGAGGTATAGGCGAGACGGCAGCGCCCAACATATTGATAATAACACATACTCCAGCTACAGGCCAGTCCAACCTATTGTTCACGGGAACGGATGGTACAGTATCGAGGGACGATCTGCCCGCAGAGTCATTCTATACTATAGTAGTACCACCAGACGACAAAACCGCAACAACATACCCCTACAAACTAGGCAACTCTACAATTTATGGAGTCCTCAAGGTTAACAACCCCGCACCTGGCTCTACACATCAAATGGAATTGGGAATCAAGTGACTGTAGCTAAAAACCAAAGCTCACGAGACCAGCCCATCATGAACTAAAGTAATTAATATTACAATACTCCAGTTTGAGCATGTCATTTGGTGAAGTAGACACGCTTAACATGTTGTTTGACAAGTTGGATAGCTTGTTCAGCGAATCCCAGGGGTATTACGAGTCGTTTCTTGACACAAACAACATGTATAAAAAAGGACAACTAAGTGATAAAGAATTCTTCCAGAAACTGGGCGACTATGTAGTCGCATACTCTGCATTAGAGTTTCTTGCAATCAAAGTACTCTTTGAACTTCGCAAGGCTGTCAGTACAGGCTCTAGTACCACCCAATCTCCTGGTCTGATGCCGGGAATGGGGCAACCGGGTATGATGGCAGGTGGCATGGTGCCACCTAGATCTGGAACAGCACAGAATCCTGTGGGTGGATCCCCGCCTGGAATTGTCTCTGCACAAGTGGCATTCAATGACATTGGAACCTTACCTTCACCAGATCCTACACTGACTCCCCAAGCAAAGATGCCACCAACTGGAAGTGGATGTCCTTCATGTGGTGCAGAACTGCGCCCCCAGGCAAAATTTTGTACCAAGTGTGGCACCAAACTCTAAAACCGTAGTTATTCCTGTGTGGTACCGCATTCCGAACAGAATCTTGCAGTGGTAGAGATACCTGTGCCGCATTCTGCACAAAATCTTCCGTCAGTGACTGTCTCCTTGTATGCATTGCCGTATGCTGCGGAGCTTCGAACTGCACCAGACGGCACATATCTTTCATCATCAATTAAAACAGGTTCAAAGTCCTGTTCTGTCATAAATGTCATCATTCTGGGTACGGCCTTTTCCTTGTCCTGTGGATCTGGTACAGAATCGCCCAACCAAAAGGCAAATCGCATCAATGTAAGCTCTGGAGTAGAGAATGCAAGGGTGTGTTTTGACATGTACTCTTGTGCGGCCTTTTTTCCATCAAAGACTTTCATGGTATAGTGCTAATTGATATTACGTATAATGGTTTTTGGATTTTGGTGGACCGGGGGGATTAGCCAGCTGTAACGGGCGGAACCCAGATTTTAGGGGATTCGAACCATGCATGTGGTGTGGTAACGAACGTCAGATTAATAAGAATATGGAACCTGTAACGGGCAGGATCGGTTGCGATTAGGCAGGAAGGACAGGCGGAATCCGGGG
>CAZIHR010000097.1:0-11424 GCA_964538885.1 uncultured Nitrosopumilaceae archaeon | reverse complement strand
GTGAGTGCGTCGGCTCTCAGTACATGTTGGATCCACCAATGTATGCCAACACACTGTGGTAAAGTATGTCTGCACCACACTCATTTTTCCCTAGATCGTTCATATTCAACTGATATTTTGTCAAAGTAGAAAATTTTGATGCAGCTACTCAACCCATTATATGATCTCAGGATTATGCAGTCTATTATTAAGATCATTTACTATAACTAATGATAATTTTTTGTATCTATTGCTAACTAAATTAAGTGTCAATATCACATCTTATGATCCATTATCAATCTAATTATCCGTTGATTGTAACGGGAAATAATTGCATCTGTATCTTGTTCATTGAAAATAACTTGTTTTTAGAACTGCCACTTTTATGTGGCCAGCGCATCTCGTCGAGTTGTATAACTGCCTGATATTTTATTCAACTTTACATGCCTTCTTTTTTTGATCAAACTATACATTATCATACCTACGTTGATTATTGAAACGATCTCTATTAGATCTACACCATACAAGAGCCAATCCAATATGGGGTGTACTCTAGATATGAACCCTGCCTCTAACATCATGTCGGCATTCCACACCATGTGTGGTATTTGGATGAACTGTATTGCAGCAATTATAATCACACTCCCAAGAATTTTATTTTCATACCATCCCCAAAATTTGTTCCATAAATTCATGTATTGCTTTTGATTTTTTAGATATTAAAGTCGCCGAAAATTAGACAAGGCTAATTAGATTGGACTAACTTTTTTCCTCGAGTCTGTGTCATGAGAAACTGTTTGGTCGGCTCTGTCTGTAAATTGTATAATATCTAATTATACATCCGCGTTGACTATCTCTCTTTTAATCCAGACAGTCTTTCCTTTATTGTCTACTAACTCTATGCTCATTTTTTCTAGCTGGTCACGAATCTCATCTGCCTCTTTAAATTTTTTCTCTCTCCGAAGTCTATCGCGCGTAATTACTAGATTGTTAATTTCCTTTCTTTGTATGTCTGGTATATTTTGTATGTTTAGCCCCAGAATATACAGCATTCTATCAAATTCGCGTCTGATGATTCTTGCATCATTAGCTCCCAATCTTCCTTCTGCTGCAAGGTGATTCGTTTCCCTAATTAGTAAAAAAAATGATGAGATTGCCGAATGTGTGTTTAGATCACATTCTAGTGTAGTGTCAAACTCGATGGCACATTTCTTTACCATGTTGCAAGTTGTAGTTTCTGAAGACTGTCCTTCTGCATGGATCAGCGTGTGGTGACATGCCTCTGCCAATCTCCATCGTGCTAGGCTCTCTCCTAGCAATTCATCTGTATAGTCTATTGGCTTTGAATAGTGGCCTGAAAGACAAAATAGTCTGATTACATTTGGTCCCCACTTATTTAGTGCCTGCCTTATCGACTTTATGTTGCCTAGGGATTTTGACATCTTTTCCCCGTTTGTTGTGATCATCCCCACATGCATCCATATCTTTGCAAGCAAAGATCCGGAATATGATTCAGACTGTGCAATCTCGTTTTCATGATGGGGAAAAATGAGGTCTCGCCCACCTCCATGTATATCAAAGTTGGCTCCTAGATACTTTACACTCATTGCAGAACATTCTATGTGCCACCCTGGCCTTCCCCTGCCCCATGGACTCTGCCATGTTGGTTCTTCATTTGTGAACTTCCATAGTGCAAAGTCAAGTGGATCATTTTTGGCATCATCAACTTTTATTCGCGCACCTGACTGGAGTTCTTTTATGTCTTTTTTTGAAAGCTTTCCATATTCTGGAAATTTTGATACTGCAAAGTATACGCCGTTCTCTGTGGTGTATGCAAACTGTCTTTCTACCAACTCTTTAATGAGTCTGATTATATCATCCATGTGTTTTGTAGCTCTTGGGTATATTGTTGCTCGTTTTACGTTCAGCCGGTCAAAGTCCTCAAAATAATCATTAATGTATTTTATACTGATTGACTCTGCAGTGGTGTGCTCTTTCTGTGCACGATTTATTATCTTGTCATCAATATCAGTAAAGTTCTGCACAATCTCTACATTTGCTCCCTTGTCTTCTAGATATCTTCTTAATACATCAAAGATAATAATTGTCCTAGCATGTCCAACGTGTGATTCATCGTAAACTGTGACCCCGCAGAGGTATATCTTGATGGTTCCGTTATGTTCTAATTTTTTTTCTGTGGCACTCAACGTGTCATGTATATTCATGTTTGAATATCCACCGGTCCTATGGGAAGTCTTCTTTTGTGGTTACTATAATTACACGCTTGGTATATCTTTTCTACTGTCTCCTTCTCTAGATGTATGGTACTTGCGGTGTCCTCCACCGATAGCTTTTTGTCAAACAGACAATGTAATGTGGCATCTACTTTTTCATATGTGGCACCGATCTCTTCTTCTGCCGTATGTTCTTTCCATAGGTGCGGACTACTTTTTTTCTCTATTACGTTTTTTGGCACCCCCAAGAACTTTGCAATCTCTCTGACTTGGATTTTGTATAGAGATGATATGGGGATCAGATCCGCCGCACCGTCACCGAACTTGGTAAAATATCCTATCATGAGCTCACTCCTGTCACTGGAGCCTAGGACGAGATAATTTTTCACATTGGCATAATAGTATAGTATGTTGGCTCTAACTCTTGCACGCAAGTTTCCTATTGCTCTCTCTTCTGGCTCCATGTATAGCGCATATTCATCAACGATCGGTTTTATGTCCACCAATTTGTAATTAATTCCAGTTAATGTGATCATTCTTAACGCGTCCTCTGTCTCTGTTTTTGGGGTAATTTTTGTATCTGGCATTATCATGGCAAGAGTTTTTTCCTTCATTATGTGCCCGCATATGTATGCCAATACCGCCGAATCTATTCCTCCACTTAATCCAAATATCATACCTTTGGCACCACTTTTTTTGACTTGATCTGATAGGAAACTTTCGATATTTGAGACGACTTTTTGGCAATCTATGTTTTTGATCTCTCGCAAAATATCTTGATTCAATAATGTATTTGGGTTGCTTTTTGCAATAAAAATTATTACGAGCACATAATTTTTACAGGCAAATTCATTGAATATACACCGCATATATTTTTCAAAAGGAAAATGTAGACCCGATTATATTGTAATTTAGAAAAGTAACACTTGTGATGTTGACCGTCTTTGTTATGGCATTAGTATGGAATCTGTTTCAAAATCGTAAATACCTGATAATCCCCATTCATTGTCGTTTATGCTCCAAATTCCATAGTCTGCACCACTGAGATCTCCAGCTTTGTTGAGATCTACTGAATCTAGCGCTCCAGAGTATTCTGAGGCAACCATTGGAAGTACCTTCTTAATATCATCAACATTGGTGCTCTGTGCCTCTAGTATGGAGAGGCCAAGTATCCAGACTATATCGTGGGATGTATTGATGTATGCGTAACCGTCTCTACCAAGAACTTTTGATACATGTGCATCAATCTTTTTGGTAATTTCATTTTCTGATATTGAGAATTGTGTGGCTGTAAATTTCACATTGTTTGCAAACACTGATGCAATTTGATCTTCGATAAATCCGATCTCCTTTACATTCGAGTCTCCACCATACCATCTAACGTCATCAAGTATGTCATGTTGAGATGCTGCTTGTATGAGATTGATGGTCTCACCAAACCCAAATACGCCTATTGCTATCTTGTCTTTGTCGTGAACTTTGACCAATTCTTCGACCTGCGTTGCTAGCAGGGATACGGATGCAGAAAACTCTGGGGTGTCGGGGTTGTATCTGACTCCATCTGCTACAGTGTGACCGCGTTCCTCAAAGGACTTTGCGGTGGCTTCCCTCAGTCCGTCACCCCATGCATCTCCCCTCCAGATAGGTACAAATGCCTCTATTCCATCATGCTGGATTTTTTTGGCAAGTGCTATTCCTTGGAATGTGTCGTTTGGAACCAGACGATATACACTGTCTCCCTCAACTGCTAGTGCAGGTGCGGTGGAACAGCAACTGAAAAGCAACATGTTGTTAGAGTCTGCATATCCCTTGACATTTCGTATATTGGAGCTTGTCTCTGGCCCTACTACTATGTCGATTCCCTTTGCCTTGAGGGCTGTAAGCTTTTCTAATGCTACTACTGGACTGGTTGCCGAGTCCTCTGATATCAACTTGAGCTGCCACGGTTCATTAATTTCTTTGAGGTGTTCGTTGAATCGTTGTAGGCCAAACTTGGATCCTTCCCAGTTCTCATGGCCTTTACTTGCAAGATCCCCTGTAAGTGGTAAAAGCAGTCCTATTGTTACTTCGCCTGAGAGTCCAGTGGTGTTATCCATTGGCATTGTCTGGCTTTTGTCCGCACTTGGTTCTGCCATGTATCCAATTGCAAGTGCCACAGCAATTGCAACTACAGCTATTCCTCCAGCAACTGCAGCCGACTTTTTAGTGTCCAACGTTTAGCTGTAGAATTGTTATGTTATTAAGATTTGTTCTTTATGGCAGTTTGCAGTAATTACAATTGGTATGTGGCAAATCTAGTTTTTTTGCTTTTAAAATCTGTTACAAATTGATCTGGTTTTTCTGTTTATCTTAAATTTCAAAATAAAAACCAAATTATTCAACATACTCTAACTTTCCTAGTGAATTTAGACATGCTGGTTTATACATCAACGTAAATGCCGTCATCTCTTGATTCTACTGGATATGTCTGAAGTTTTACATCTTTGAGATAATCCATTAATTGGCCTGTCTTGATGTTGTAATGCCAAAAATGAAGTGGACACTCTACAATATCTCCTTCAAGCTTACCGGGAGCAATTGAACCATTTTGATGAACGCATAGGTTGTCTATGGCATGATAGCCGTCTTGGTTGAATATGGCAATTTGTTTGCCATTCACATCAAATGCCTTTCCGCTACCTGTTACCACCACACCATTCTCAGCAACCTTCTTCCATGCCATGGTGCTGATTTGGAGGTTTGACTATTAATTTTTAACCATTAGTTTGCATAATGATGTTTATACCATATATCGAACTCTGGCCGTACGGGTTGTTGTAATTTGTATATTGAATTTAATAGATTGTATCTGGATAGAATGGCGTAGTGGTATAATATAGAAATCACATGTATGTTGTGTAATTGCGTCTAATTGACTTGGATTTTCTCTGATGTCTAATATATCTGGTTTTAAGATTTTTATTTCTCTGCTAGTTGCGCAATTGTAATGAGCAAGGTAAAGACGTCTGCAAAATTAGTTCAAGAGGGACGACTATCTTATGAATGGGCTAGTTCACACATGCAAATTCTTAACAATACTGTCAACCGCCTCAAAAAATCAAAGCCTCTTAGAGGTGTCACTTTGGGATTCTGCCTTCACATAACAAAGGAGACATCAGTACTACTGTTGGGTGCCAAGGATCTAGGTGCCACGGTTGCATGCTGTCCTGGAAATCCACTTACTACACAGGATCACATTGCTGCGTTTCTGGCATCACGCGGAATACACACATATGCATGGAACAACCAATCCGCAAAGGAATATGATTGGTGCATTGAACAGGTGTTGAAACATAAACCTGTAATTTTGACAGATGATGGAGCGGACATGAACGTCAAGGCACACTTTGATGAAAAGTTTCATAATATGCAAATTTTGGGAGCTACTGAAGAGACCACTGCTGGCGTTTCACGAATTAGGGCAATAGAGGCAGACGGCAAACTACGTTATCCGGTAATCTTGGTTAACGAAGCTTATACCAAACACATGTTTGACAATCGGTACGGAACCGGACAAAGTACTATAGATGGATTCTTACGTGCAGTTAATTTGCTACTTGCATCAAAGCGAGTGGTAGTTTCAGGATATGGTTGGGTTGGTAGAGGTGTTGCCTCTAGATGCCGCGGCATGGGTTGCCGAGTAATCATAACTGAAGTAGATCCTGTAAGAGCCCTTGAAGCACATATGGATGGATTTGAAGTCATGCCTATGTTTAAGGCATGTAGATTAGGCGATGTCTTTATCACATGCACTGGAATGGAGGGCATCATAAGACGGGAGCATATATTGAAGATGAGGGATGGTGCAATTCTGGGAAATGTTGGACACTTTGATGTTGAGATTGACAGTGACTTTTTGCTTAATGGATCAAAATCAGTCAAAAGAGTAAGGTCAAATCTTGATGAATGTACCTTGACCAATGGCAAGCGGATTTATCTTGTTGGGGAAGGTAGACTGGCAAATCTTGTTGCTGCAGAAGGACATCCACCAGAAGTTATGGCACAATCATTCTCAAATCAGATTATGTCAATTCTATATATTCTGAAAAATCACAAAACCATGGAAAACAAAGTTCTCAGCGTACCTAAGGAAATAGATGATCAGGTTGCAGTTGATGCCCTGAAGGCGATGGGTGTCAAGATCGATCGGCTTACCGCAAAGCAGACTAAATACATGCGCAGTTGGTGATTTTACGACTTGTCGTATGGCATGACTTGGCATTTTTAGGACTGCATTTTGTAGTTACTATGACTATTATCATGATGTTGATTTATCTTGAATGATTTAATTCATATCTGATCGTGGCTAGTTGTTTTATACTGGCCCCTCACATAATATCTGATGGGACTACTTTATACCAAATTTTATCTGGATTTTGAACCGACCGAATGGAAGCAGCTCTCCAACGAGCCAGTTGTGTTTGAGGCACTTGGGGATGACGTGGGTATAGATATTGATGATACTTCCCAGAATTCACACCGCCTGAAATTCAGAAAAGGAGGACGAATTCGAGTGTTCCGTGTGGTGGGAAAGTTTCGTCTAACTTGGAATGACGAAGATCTGGCTGTATAAAATATTAAAGAGAAGTGACAATCTTTATTGTGGCACTGAAAGAAGATGTTCAAAACATATTGAACACTTTTGATGCTGCAAGCTCCGATGATATAGTAGATGTTCTGAATCGTATACGGGATCATCTACAGAATAATCTGACTCGAGACTATCTTGATGGGAAAATTCAAGTGATACGCGTTACTGACGGCGAAACAGAAAGAAAGAATCTATGCAAAAACCTTGTGCCGTATCTTGACTGGTATATGCAGGGCAGCTAGATGTGTGCTTTTATCTTGATCTGCTTTCTGGCAATGCTTATTGGTATTAGGTCTCTTTTTGCAGACTGTATATCTTTGACCAATTTTAGAAAATATCTGTCTCCAGTATCTTGGGCTTTTTGTATGTCTGACTGGTAGCATGCAAGTGCCTTTTCCAAAAATTCTATATCTTTCAATAAGGATTCTGGTTGTTCTTGTCCTCTCAAAACATGATGAATCTTTGTTATGGTTTCGTCTATCTTTGGTATTGTTTTTCCTGCCTCTTGATTTAGCAAGGATGCAAACATTGCGGCAGATCCCTGCAGTTCTGGACTGCCACTAAACGAACGTAATCTTTTTCTGTAATGATTTAGTGCTTTGATGACTATCTCGTATCCGCCCTCATACTTGAGAAAGATACCACCCAACCATATTGGCTCTGCCATTTTTTTCGTTAAATCTCTGAGACATATAATTTTTCAATTTACTGAATATTATTTTGTCTATCTACTTGAAAAATTTGTCATATTTTATATCTTCATACGTGTTTGTATCACAAGACGTAATCTATCTTTCTTGTTCACCATATGGCAGAGGTTGATTACGACTGATCAGTGTCAGTAGCATTCCTGCAATAGATACTCCTATGCCCATTAGTCCAACAAATGTACCTGCATGCTTGAACATACGAAATGTTGTATCTGTATTTGCTCCGGTCTGAATGGAATAAAACAAAACTAGTCCAGTTATTATCATAACAATGCCTGTAAAAATTACCATCAACTCACTCTTCAACATATTGTGTGTGTCTTTGCCACCTAAAAAACCCACTATAGAGTCTTGGCATATCACATTGCAGTACTTTTCAACAAACATTTGCAGAGAGATAACAGTTCAAAGGATACTGGAAAAAAGATATTCCAAAACCTGCCAAGTTGCCTAAATTCTAACTGATATCTCTTCACCATTTCCCACTGGGCACGTTATGGTTCTGAACTCTGCGTTATTTCTTATGTGCCTGGAGAGTCTATTCATCTCTTTCTTGTATTTTTCGGGATACAACATGTTGTCAGTCATGATTATTCCGCCCCTACGCACAAGAGGAGCAGCAAGATCAAAATATCTCGTCACATTTTCTTTGTCTGCATCAATCAATACAAAATCAAAAAAATATTGTCGATCTTTTCTCTTTTGTATTAGTTCCAAAATCTCCAATGCCTCTCCTTTGAGTACCTCGATATTCTTTGAAACTCTTGCATCCGCAAAATTTTTTTCTGCGCGGCTAATCTTGTATGCGTCTCTTTCAATTGTAAATATTGTTCCGGTATTTCTCTTCACCGCATCTGCACACCACAAAGTCGAGTATCCAACAGATGTACCTATCTCTAGTACATTCTTTGCATTCATGATCAGCAAAAGCATGTTTATCATCTCTCCGGTCTCTTTAGTTATGGCCAACATCCGCCTTGCTGGTACTGTATTGGTCTTGTGAGTTTTTTCCAACCGAGATCTCTTCTCTAATCTCTTGAGAACTTTGCCTATGTGGTCATCTATCTGCATCAATATTTTCTGGGTTTATTGACTCTAATATCATTATGCCGTAAGTGATATGGCTCTTTTTGGTTTGTATGTCGTGCAGATGATCCCACTGGTTCTTGAATTTTTTACATCTGGATATTTTTGAATTACTTCCCGTTTATGATTTTTGTTTGATTGGCTAATTTCAAATCTGTTTTCACAGGTTGTTCTATAAATAAAAAACATGTTTGTTGAGTTGTCACTGCACTTGGATTGCTTGCCATATTTTTCTATACTGGTTAGTTATTATGTCTAATTTTGCTTATCTAAACTAAATTTACACGTGTTTTTTCCGATTAGCTATAATACCACCGGATGGTTGTTTTTCAATAGATTATATTTAGCACCAAATTTTTCAAATACTAATGGCAAAAAAAACACAATCTGTTCTACTGCAAATAGTTGAATCTATCATCAGCTTGGACCCAAAGATGCGGTTTGCTGCCATAATTGACCCTAATGGGAACATACGTGAAGCCATCATGAAGGAAGGTAAAACATCCCTAAAGTCACAAAAAGAGGAAGAGCATTTTTGCTACCAAGTTGCGCAAAGGCGCTCTATGAGAAGGGAGTTTGATCGTTCACTTGGCAAAGTTCGATACGTTCATGTTGAGCGAGAAAAAGTGACTCAGATGGTGATTTACACCAAAAGAAATATCGTCTACTTTACAATGGAGCCCGAGATGCCGATAGATACAAAAATCCGCATCATCACAAAAATCAAAAAGATCGCTACTCCTTTGTAGGTTTGTTGCAGCATGCCTACTGGGATTTTTTTTCGTCCACGAGGAACAAGCTCCTAGATACTAATTGCAGCGTTCTGGTGAGTGTCAACTGGTAGCACCACAAAACCCATGTGGTATTTTTAACATGTCTTTTTTTTGATTGTAGATTATTTTATCTAACTGACATTATGGTGCAATTTTTTAAAAAATTAGGTAACACTTCATTTTTTTATTCGTGCTTATTGTCATGACTGCACCTTGTGCTTTTTTCAAGATTCAATGTGGTGTGCAAACCGTCAATCTAATATAACCTGCTAGTTACTAAATTAATGATTGTGTGGTAATGCAGATACAGGGCCCGATGATATTGGTGCTGACGTACAGCCGAGCCATGATGACATTGACGAATCTCCCCCACGCCTAACAACCAAGTTGTTTGCCATATCTGATACGATAAGAACATTGAGTAATCTCGGGGTTGAAAAGACCAAAGTAAATCCAGCTCAGGGGCTACTTATGGGGTGGCAAGCTACTGCCTATCTTGCATTTGCCGCGTTTTTGGCGTGGATGATAATGTATTCTGTTGCACAAGATATATCGTATGGGCTAGGTCAGTTTCTCTCATTTGCAGTGTTTGGATTCTCTGCATTGGTTCTAGTTATTTTGTATGGCTCCAATCTTGTAACTGGGGATTACATGACTGCTGGAATTTCATTGATGACTAGACGCTCAAGATGGCGTGAGGTGCTGTGGGAATGGTCAATCACTCACTCTGGGCACTGGATGGCAGGATTTGTTATTGGATGGATGATAGTGATCGGAGCGGGCCAAGCTGGGCCTGTAGGTTCGGAACTGATGGGTGTTCTTGCAGATATTGGTGAGAATAAGGTAAACGAACTTTCGTGGGATCAGCTATTTTATCGCGGAATTTTTGCAAACTGGCTTATTGCCATGGGTGTGTGGGGGGCATACCGAACAAAGGATATCATGTCCAAGATATTGTTGATTGGCATTCCCGTATCTGTGTTTTTTGCAATAGGGTTTGAGCATAGTATAGTGAACCATTTTGCACTGGCTGCAGGAATATGGGCCGGTGGGGATTATACTTGGGGCGAAGCATGGTTCAACAACTTGGTTCCGGTAACTCTAGGTAATATTATAGGTGCTTTGTTTCTACAGGGAATGGTGTATTGGTATGTTGGTGGAATGCAGACGTGGATTGGGCCAGGCAAATGGAAAAGACCTCACGGTACGTATAGGGATCTAGTGCGGGCGATACGGGATACTGGAACACTCATGTTGTTCTTTGTGGGTATGGCTCCCCTCATGGCGGGGATAATATTTCTATATGTGGTGGAACCTGCATTAGGGATCATTCCTGGAATCAATAATCAAAATTGGATAGAACCAGTAGGAATCATGATATATCTTACTGCCGCCGCATTGGCAGTCAAATGGTTTTTTTTGCCTCGAAAATGGTTCCAAATACCCGAATCTTGATCTGCATGTAATTTGCATTATTAGTCTAACAAGTACAGTTAACCCAAATGTGCCATAAGCCACGTCATAACGGAGGCGGTTTGGGCTCACGTATTATAACTTGATTTGAAATTTGAATGTGGTCAATGTCAATATAGTCAGTTCCAAATAGAGCAAGAATCGACATATCATCCATTCGTTGTACATCAGCATGGAATAGTAAAAGCACATCATCCTAGATACAATGCAATTTGTCCTGGTTCTAGCCCTCATCGCCTCGATCTCGCGATATCCTGTTTTATCATCCATCTGTTTTTGTATCTTTTTAGATCTATTCTAGGATCGTTTGTAGCAAACCCGATGTATTTTTGTTCAGGTTTTGTAGGATCCTTACATTATTTTATTTTTCATCCAGTATTCTACGGAATTCAATTGACCCTCCATCTCAACTGTGGATATATCCATTCTTGCATTGCGCGCAAACTCGCGTAACGCGGCAATGACATTATGGGTGTTTCTGCACGGCATCAGATATGCCACGCCGCGTCTATCCAGAGTTTTGATTACCTCGACCGAAA
>CAZIHR010000096.1:0-16147 GCA_964538885.1 uncultured Nitrosopumilaceae archaeon | reverse complement strand
CCTTCCAGTCCTGAAAGGTCGCAGGGGAAACGTTGTGCTTGCGACACAGCTCGGCGGCAGATATGTGGGTGGTAAAAAATTCCACTACTACGTCGGACTTGTCCTGTGGGCTACGTTTCTTATTCATGTTCCAGTTACAGCCTCCTTTGCTCTTAGCATTCGGTTTTTATCGGTCTCATTCTAGCCGAGTCCCCACCACATACATGGAAATATGTCTGAGTATTCATCCACAAATCTGTATTTGCTGCCATACTATGACGCGTACATGCATGAATATTTACACAAATCTAGATTGCTCGAACATGTGTATAATTTACTATTTGTTGGATCTCACGACGAATTTCTATCTCTGGGATCGATCTCCAACGATCTATTAAAACACTGAGATGCTTCTTCATATCTTCCCAAGCTTCTTAATGCCACTCCTTTGAAATTCCACAAATCTGGATCATTTTGTTGTAGCATCAATGCCTGTTCAAAATATCCAAGTGCCTCATCGTATTGTCCTTCTTCAAGCAATATTTTGCCTTTTTTGGTAAGAGACTCTGAGTCGTTCATGATGATTTATCAATATTGTTCTATAAAAGAAATATCGTAATTGTTCATACAACATATTAGAGTTCATGTATAATCAAAGAATGATATAGGATTTAAGAGTGATTTGACATGTCAAAACGTAATTGCGTATGTGATCTATTATACATAAAATAATTTCATGACATAACTTATATGACATATGAATATTTTGAACTGATTCGTTTACATGTGACTGTACAAATGCGTATAATCAAATGTTACTATATGAGATGAAAAATTGCTATACCAAATCATCACACCATCAATGAATCAATTCCAAATATAATAAATTGAAAACATTAGATTTTTGTCTTGTGAATTTTTGCTACTTAGCTGAAAATTTAAATGCAATTTTTTCCAAACGAAAGTATGGATTCTGTTGATGAAAAAATTCTAAAACAATTGACAATTGATGCACGACTATCTGCAAGACAGCTTGCGCTGAAACTAGAATTATCTACGGTAACTGTCATTTCTAGAATAAAAAAATTGGAAAAAATTGGAATACTTGAAGGATACACTGCAATAATTGATCATGAGAAATTGGGATATGTATTAACTGCAATCATTGAGATTGTTGGTAAGAAAGACAAGCTCTTAGATATTGAAACAGAACTCTCAAAAATAGACAACATCTGCTGTGTTTATGACATTACAGGTAATACGGACACCCTAATTGTGGGTAAATTTAAGGAGAGAGACCAACTGAGCAAATTTGTAAAGCGATTGTCGGCAATACCTAATGTAGAAAACACCATTACTCATGTTGTGCTAAATACCATCAAAGAAGACTTTAGGCTAGTTTAATGATCATGAAACACTTTATCATTTTTTTCTATTTTCTAGCATTACTTTCACTTGTTAATCCTGCCATCGCACAAATTAATGAGCAATTAGACGTAGAGCCCGAAATTTCAAATGAAAATTTAGTATTGTTGTTTGCTGCATTCATAACTGCTGTTGTTGGAATATTTGTTTTTCTTGCAAGAGATATAATTTTGAGGAGAAAGACTGCATATGATTCAGAAGACTTTGAATCAAAAAAAGACAGAACTCGTGAAAAATATAGTTCTGACTGGGCTGATGATTACGAGGATGTGGGAAGTCATGCAAGTACAGTAAACGGTGATAAATTTAGAAAGGATGCAAAGGACTACACCTTGCCTGATTATTATGGTATATTATCTATATCAAGAGATGCTACACAGAAAGAGATCAAACAACAATATCGGAGACTAGCAAAAAAATCACATCCTGACAAAACAGTAGATAAAGATGCTGCATACACCATGACAGAAATTAATAAAGCATATGAGGTGTTATCTGATCCAGTTCAAAAAGAGATGTATGATCGTTGTTTGGACTCTAATACTCACAATTAGTTTCTCATCGTTTAATCAATCAAACAGAAATGTTAAAGTCAAACTTTTATTGATCGCCATTAGGGATCTGTTCTAGTCCAACTAGTAACATGTGCAATTCGATTTGAGATTGTGTCTGTACACTGCTGATCAAATTTGCATGTAATTCTAGTTGGTACATTTTGTCATCGTATTTGGCAGTCGTATTGATAAGAATGTCACCAAACGTTGTGTTTGGACCAAGCATCATCTGTGATAGTGATGAAACAATTGACAAATCATTTATGGTGCCTGTGATCTTGTAGGCTGACTTTGCAGCAAAATATACACCGCCTCTGGTGGTAGGTTTGGTAACTGGCATGGGTGTATCTACGATGGATACATCTGCAAGCTTGTACAACTTGTCTCCCACAGTTAACGTAAAATTTGATGTGGGTTTTTCAACATGATATATTAGAATATCAAGTAATGCTGTGTCTAACTGCATAAAACTGATTTGTTGCTAAATTTATTGAATCTTTCCAAACTGACTATATGGTAGTTCAATCTAATGTCAACACTCTTGTTTTTGGTCTGTGTGCAGGCTATATGCCACCTTGCGTTAAGAACATCTTTAAAAACATCAATTTTGATCGTAGCTTTATGCAAGAATTTGCAGATCAGCATACGCTGAGAACTGAAATTCGTAACTTGATGATTCAGAACAACTTGGCCGATGATTGTTTTTTGCAGATGCTTGATTATGTAATAGATTTGTTTGAGACTAATGGTCTAGGAATGCAGTACTATGGATATCATGATATCAATCATGAGCTAGAAGTATCATACATTACATTACTTGCTGCAACTTCAGATACTGAAAATAATTTTTCTCGTGATGATATCAGGCATCTATTTGTTGCAGCACTATTTCATGATTTTGATCCGACAAAAAGTGTTGATAAACCTCATGAACAAAATGTCGTAAAAATTATCTCAACTGACAAGACGTTGCAACACCTTTTAGATGACTCAAAGGCAGATCTTGAGATCATCAAAGCGCTTATTTTGAGAACTACATATCCGTGGAGCGGTAGCGCAAAGGATGAGGCAATGTCTTTGATACAAGACTATTTTAGAAATTCAAATCTAGCACGAGATAATAAGCAATTCCAAGAACATGTAATGTATATGGGTAGATACCTTTCAGTGATAGATAGAATTGGCGGATATGCATTGGGTGATTTTTCCAAAGCCATGGAAATGGCCAAAATGAATTCTCATGCCATGGCATGGAAACCGTCACGTATAGTCAAGAATTCTGTGATTTATTTTGAGAATCTACTTGATACTGAAGCTGAATTGTGCAAGATGATTCTTGCTATTCTTCCAAAACATATGAGAAAGAATTTCTTTAATACTGTTTTATCATTTATGAATATTAGACAACAAGAGATCACAATACAGGCAAATTTTGCTTATGACAATCTCAAACTTGTACCAACTATAGATAACATGTCTACTAGATTAGATCCAGAATTTAGCAAGGCATTATATGCGATATTTTTAGAACTGCCAAAACCACTACAGTTTGGTGGAGATACCTTTGAAGAATCAATCAAAAGTTCTGATACTATTCTTACCACCTTGCGTCAGAATACTCCAGACGGTGAAATAATCGGATTTGCAAAAGGTGGACCACTTGAAAGATATAATCTGAGACGGGAAATACAAGATAAGAATTATGGGTTAAAAAATACAGTATTTTTGGAACCACTTGCATTGAAGCTTGGCTATTATGGTCTCAAGGGAGGCAGCGAGATGAGACACATGTTTATCATGCAAGCTATTGCAAAAAAATTCAAAAATATGACTAGTTTTGCACTTCGTGATGTAATTGAGGCACGAATTAATAAGGAAAATGCAGAGTTTGTCGCACAATTTGATCCTGAAAGATGGGATTACTATAGAATAAACCTAGAGTCATTCAAATGAACACATCGGAGACTCGACTGTTCCTGAAAGAAAAGATTTCAGGAGATGTACTGTGGGATGCGGACATTTTGAAATTTTATTCTGTTGATGCAAGCTCATACCAGCTTATTCCCAAAGTTATAGTTGTTCCAAAGAACGAGGCAGATGTCATATATGTGGTAAAATTTGCAAAAAAATTTTCAAAATCCGTCACAGTTAGAGGCGCTGGAACTAGTTTGGTTGGGGGGCCTCTTAATGATGGTATCATACTAGATATGAGAAATTTTAACACCGTGAGAATCATGAAAAGATTTGCGATAGTAGGGCCAGGTGCAAGCAAGGGAATTCTTGATCAAAAATTGCAACTGCATGGAAAGTTTTTTTCACCAAATCCGTCAATAGGTAGATATTGTACAATTGGCGGCATGCTGGGTAATAATGCAAGTGGAAGTCGGAGCTTAAAGTATGGTAGTACTATAGATAATGTAATAGAACTAACATTCATTGATGGGACTGGGAAAAAGATCACACTCCCAAAAAATCAAAAGATTGGAAAAAAGATTTTTGCATTAGCCGGCAAAATCAACAAACACCAAATTCCAAAAGTTACAAAAAATTCTGCTGGTTATCGTATTGATCGTGTCAGTACTTTACGTGACACACACAGTGTAGTGGTGGGTTCAGAAGGTACATTGGGAATAGTTGTTTCTGCCAAAATAAGAATTCATAATATCCCTGTCAAGAGAATCCTTTATGTTGTTGAATATGATTCGCCACAGGCTGCAGCAAGAGACTGTAATAAGTTAATAAAGACTGGCCCATCCGCAATAGAGTTTGTTGATAGGCAAACACTAAGAAACTTTAACGTCAAGCTGAATTCAACCACAAAATGCCTGCTTTTTATAGAATATGACTCAGATCATACACATGTGGGCAAACGAATTCAGCACATTATTACTGGAGATATCTTCCAGAAAACTTCTTCTGAGGTGAACATCTTGAAATGGTGGAGAATCAGAGATACATCTTTGTACCATAGTTTAAAATCAATCCGCATTCAACATAGGATTCCTCATGTGATTGAAGATGCTACAGTACCAGTATGGCATCTTGCAGATTTATTTGATGTCATAGATGATGTTAATCAAAAGTTCAATACTGTGGCAGTTACATATGGGCATGCCGGAAATGGGAATATACATGTGAGATTGATTGCAGGAAAGCGTGATCCAAGAATCGTCAAGAAAATAGCAGCTTATTACTTTCGGCAAGTTATTCGACTTGGTGGTAGTATTACGGGTGAGCATGGTGACGGGCTTGCCAGATCAGAGTTTGTCAGGCTTCAGTATGGAACACACAACTATAATATTTTCAAACAGCTAAAAAGTCTATTAGATCCATTTAATGTACTCAACCCGGGTAAAATAATATCACAGCAAAGTACTATAATTCGTAATTTGGAACAATTCTCATAATCACCAGTAAGATCGTGAGTTGATAATATTGTATAATGTGAATATGTCAATGCACTATTTTGGTAACTATCAACATGGTTTTTGGAAATTACTCAGTTTTAGATATGTAGTAAATATTTGACAAGAATAACTATTTTAAATTTTGGCATCATGTTCATAGTTATCTTGTTTGCATTTTTGAATGAGCTAATTTTTATGAAAAATCAAATTGTGCTACACAAAAAAACCATTTTGGATTTGCTTTATAGTTAAAAAAGTTTAACAAGTTCTTGCTAATAGAACCTTGTTCTAATATTAGTTATGACAACAGGTTACTGTGTAAAGTGCCGGGATAAGAGAGATATCAGCGGTGCCTCACCATACACCATGAAAAATGGCAAGCCTGCAATTAAAGGTACATGTCCTACTTGCAGCACTGCAATATTCAGGATTGGTAGAGGTTAGGCAAATATTAGGCATATGCCTAATAGTGCCACTCGTCTGTCATTCCGTTCCACAAGGGACGAAGTGGCGAAGGGTCTTTTCCTATCTCTTCCGTAATCCTATTTTTCAAAACAAAAAAGAAGTTTTCTAGCGCGTCGATGCCACCGTCTGCATATAGCTCAACACCTATCTCAGTAATTCTGCCTTTCTTTTCTGGAGTTTCAGAAGAGTCGGGGTTTTGCAAACAAAACATCATCAGATCCATCAATTCTTCTTCAAGCATGAAATCCATGATTTGCTAAATGTGATGAAGAATAATTATATTGTTATTTGCGTCATATATCTAATTAAGCGTATATCTAGTTAGATTGTACTGTTATTCCTCTATCTTCAGCGCCTTTGACGGGCAGGCTAGTACTGTTTGCCTAATCATATCTACAGAAGCACCATCTTGTACTATGACAAATTCCCCGTCTTTTACTTGGAATACAGAGGGTAATGTCTTTACACAGTTTGCAGAATGTGTACATGTCTGTTTATCATATGTTACCTTCACAATATTATGTAGTATGTGAAAGTTAATATCATTTTCTACTAGATGATTGGTAGGTTATTTAGCAAATGAATTATGCAAATTCCTTCTTTTTAAATATGAAAAAAGGGGAAAAATATGATTCCTATTGGAAAGGATCAATGAATGGGCAGTTTACTATATGATCACTGTCCATTGGTTTTGCAATGTTGATGGAGATCGCACCAGATTCCCTGTATGCGTTAATGTCATCAACGGTTTCTAGTAACTTGGCATCATCTGCATCATTCCACTCTATAAGAAAGATTCTCCATAGTGGACTATAGTTATCATCGCCTGGCGCACCAGTTGCAATACCAGGTTGGAATCCAAGAGGGCCAGAACCTACTAGACCATTTTTGAACTGAAACAGATCTACTGCGGCAGGACTGACAAGTGTGTTTGCAGATGTAGGTGAGCTTACAACACCCATCATCTCTGCGGGACCACTTGGTGTTGCATCAGTAACAATATAGTATATTGTTCTTCCATCAGGACCCCATCCACGATGTGCAATAAAAGTCACTGTCATCTCTTCTATATCAATATCTGTTATTTGACCTCCTCCATATGGCGTATCATCAGTAATGGCTGTGTCTTCTTTGATTATCATCTGACCTTCTGGCCATACTATATGTGGCATGTTCAAAACAACCTCAAGCGGTGTCAGAAAGACTTCACCGTTCTCTTCAGCAACTAGAATCATCTCTTCGGAATCAAGCATACGTGGTGAAAAATCAACATTCCATGTCACATGTATGTGTGAAGTTAGTGCACTGTATGTGTCAGGCTGTGCAGGGGTACTAGTAAATACCTCGCCTTGGTATCCGTGTACGCCTTTACCTTCTATTCCATTTGTAAAGAAGTAGGTCTTTGAGAGTGCTGATTCAGGAGTGCTTGCCAACACTGGCGCCAGTTCAACATTCCATCCTTGACTTTCTGAGATTATTTTTGCATGTGTTGGATCACTGGAATCTGTGATGATAAAGAATACGTCACCACCGTTGTAGTATCCGTGGTGTAGTGGAATGGTTGCCGGTACGTTTGTTCTTGAAAGCCTGAGTACTGCATTAGAATCCATTTCAGTAGAACTGTCATCTTTTTGCATATCTTCATCTGATTCATCTTGCATATTGTGTATCATTCCTGTTAGGTTTGCCATCCATGCAGCCTTTCCTCCAGGTATCTCAGAGCAAAGTTGTATTCCGCAGACTCCAGTATCTGAACCATATCTGGGAAGGCCAGTACCTTCTGATTTTGTTGCGTGGACATCTGTGGTGTATGCTGATATCACACCTACTGCTAATAGTGGCATGACTGCCATCAATGTAGTAAATTTTAGGTACTTGTTCATTAAATAACACGCTTTGCGTTCATCATAAAAGGTTTTGCTCAGCTGCCAGTTAAGCGAAATCTGTTTCATTTTATGCAAATTTGGCAATAATTCCTACTTGTAAAGTCATTTATATACAAAAATATCATGATAAAAAATTTGTAATTGGCAACACGGTTTTTTGGAAATTAGTCAGTTTGTTATATGTAATGAATACTTGACAAGAAAAACCATTAGAAATTCAAGCAGGACGTTAACCGTTGCAATACAAGTACTGCATTTCTATGATTTCAGTTGTTGGCCGCTCTTGATTCTGTCGTGTATCTGGGCCAAGATCATCTCTGCCTTGTCTCTATTTTCGTACGAGTCTGTTGTTTCATCCATTATGGAATCAATCTCGTAACTCTTGTCCACTAACACGTTTGCAACATGGTCATCTAGTGTTCCTTTTCCTATTAGATAGTACGCAAATACGGTATTTTTTTGTCCTATTCTGTGTAGGCGGTCCTCAGCTTGTCTATGAATTGCAGGACTCCAATCCAATTCTGCAAAAATTGCATACTTGGCGCGTGTAAGATTGATTCCAACATTTCCTGCACGGATTCCGGCAATCATAAGCTTTGATTCACCTCTTTGGAATTTGTCTATCTGCTCGTATCTTGTCTTATCTGTTTGTCCTCCTATTATGGAGACTGGTGAGAATTCTGCTAGTTTTTCATGTAACAGTTTGTGTATTAACTTGTGATGGCAAAATACTACCACACTCTCTTCAATCTCCATTATATTCTTGACAAAATTTATCACGTGTGGAAGTTTTGCTATGCCGGCAACTTGTCTCTCGCTTTTGATTGCACGCATATTTGATGCGGATCGTGCAAGATCTGTCTCTGCTACCTTCCATTCTTCTTCCAATCTTGTCCAGATTTTGTTTAGTTCCTCAATGTAATATTCTGTGTTTGATGCTATTAACTCCTTGTAACGGACTTTGTCTTTTAATTCCTTGAGTACATCAGATTTCTTCCTTCGCAGCATCACATGTTTTTGCAGTTCATTTCTGAGGGACTCGCGCTTGTTCTCCAACACGAGTGCCTTGCCTTTTTCATTGACGTAGCAAAAGTACTCGCAGAATTCTTTAAAGTTTCCTAGCAGTCCCGGCTTTAAGATGTCTACTATGGGCCATATCTCTGAGCCGCGATTGTATATGGGGGTTCCAGACAGACCTATTCTGAATTGTGTACTTGGTAGTGCCGCTAGTCTTTTGACCGCCCTGTATTTCTGAGTTGTCTTGGAACGTAGATTCTGAACCTCGTCACAGACCACCGTTTTGAACCCAACTTTTGATAGATCGGCTAACCGTTTGTACAAAAGTTCGTAATTTATGATGTAAAAGTCTGTCTTGGGCAGTTCTTGCCTCTTACCAGTTCTAATGATTGTGGTTGAAGGTGATTCTGATTCCACAATTCTGCCATTTCTGCTCTTCTTTTTAACAAATTTTGCTATCTCCCTCTCCCAATTGTTTACAGTGACTAGTGGTGCCACTACAAGTACCGGAAAGGCTTGTCTTTCTGTAGTTACATAGGCTAGTGTCTGGACGGTCTTTCCCAAGCCCATATCGTCTGCAAGTAGGGCGTCTCCGGAGGATTTTATCAGAAAATCTAGACCCTCCATCTGAAAATCCAGTAACTTTCCGCGAAACTGTTCTCCAGGGGTGGCCTTGTTGAGTTTATGTTTTACGGGTGGTGTTGGTGGTTTTACTGCATGTGTCTTTATGATCTTTCTGTGCCAAGCAGACTTGGATAGTATACCTAGTGGGTAACTGTCCATGATCATCTTTAATTGCTTTATACTCTCAGAGCTGTCTGGAATTATTACCTCGTCACTTTTTTCCCCATACCATGCTTCTGGAACCAATCGAGCAATCATATTTACCGCGCGTGAGCCAGTAACTTTCCAACACCATATCTTTGAGTATTTGTCTAGAACATATTCTAGTGTCCCAAATTTCTCCACGGTTGCAGTCATGAATTGCGGTTAGGGCGTTTTTTTACCTTAATGAATCTTCATGTTTGTTATACTTTCATATAGATATGGTAAAAAATTTGTAATGATTAAAATACCACATACTTGTTTAATCACGGTCAAATCTTTAAATTCACCCTACAAACGGATCGACAAGTAAAATATGTTTTATGTATCTACAACAATTTACATCATATTTGTATATCTTAACCTTATATGATGATGCAAATCATCATCGATGTAGTGTTGTATGTGTGAAATGTTGAAAATATCTTGATGTTTTTTTCAACGAATATTTTTACACATTGATTCTGATTTCTACAAAAATAAAACAATTTCATCAATTTGATATTTTACAATTTTACATTTTTGTTCTAATGATATGTTGGTTATCTGATCACTATACAGACAAAGCTGACTAGTACCAAAAATTTTATAGTACGTTGAACTGCTCTAAATTAGTAACAAGCCAAATTCATTTATGTTGTGGATGTATCTTATATCAACTAGACATTACATTTAACAGAAATTTAATATTATCATATCATCAAAACTAACTAGATGATATAAGTAAAAACCAGCATCTAATTATATCAAAGTCAATAATTGCAAATTTGGTGTACTGTTAGGCACTACAAAGTAAATTAAATTATCTTGTATATGGAATTGGTCAAATTTGACATCACATAATATGTGACTGAAATCTTTTTATCAAAATAATTGATATTCTTAATAGGGCACAACAGCACAAACTTGCTAGAGTCTATGGTGTATAATGTTACAAAATAATTATAATTACATGTCAACATTCAATGTGGTTTGTTTACGGGATGTGGTTTTGTGTTTTCATCGTGACAGGCACATCGACAAATGTATGTCTTGTGGTTGTTTAAACAGTCAATGCACTCGTAGTGTCTTCGTGCCTCACATGCAGCACATATCATGAATTAATTAACATATTTCTAGAATTTGAATTTTTTGAAGGAACTTTTTGAGTTATTTTTGTAACCCTAACTTGAATCTGATGATGTAAGCAGTTTCTTTGATGATTCTGTATGCTGAAATTTACTGCCTATGGGAATGATGGCAGTACCGCAGCATAGCTTGCAAATCTGTGATTCTTGGGAGCCACCTTACGTTGCTGGTATTTTTGTATGGGCTTTCCAGTTACCCCGTTCAAGCCCAGAGGCCCCTTGATGTATTTTTGTGCATCTGCTAAGGATAAGATTTCGTCGGTTGGACTATAATAATTCATGATTTTCTTTGTGATCATTTTATCAAGTATCTTCGCATATCTTTGAGATGAGGGGACATCACTTGGTATGGATGCTCCAAAAAAATGTACACTTTCAATTATTCCGTGGTTTACTGTATATCGTGAAAGGTATTCAATGGCACTCAAGATCACTTGTGTTCCTAAAGAATGACCCATCAAGCGGATCTTTGTGTTAGGACTTGAATTCTTAAAATCACAGATGAACTGTGACATGTTGCGGCCATTCTTCACTGCAATCTTTTGCCCCGTTACTAGTGCGCGCTTTGCATATTTGATTAGGTGGGCCCCTGTTGTGTTTGAATCATAACTAAATCCAACCACAGGATGAGTATATCCTAGTTTCCATAATCTATTTTTTGCAATGACTGTCTTGGCTACTGCGCCACTACTATCATTTCTGAGGCCATGTACCATCACAGCAATTTCTTTACAGCCTACAAGTTTTGTGAAGGCTTTTTTTGGATACAAACTGTATCTGTTTCTTTTGAGTGTCTTGCCGTCGGTACGATTGTAGTAGCCTCTAGTGGAGACTCTGGGCACAATCCGTTTCAATGTGGTTGCTTACCTAATTGGTTCTTGTATGTCTCAATGTCATGATCCTCCACTCTTGAAAATAGTGGTTGAACCTTTCCCAATGTGTGTCCTGGTATCATGCTAAGTTCTGTCATATTCTTCCACTTTTGATTTGCAATATCGTGTTCTAGTCCCAACTGCTCCCAGATTTTTTGAGCTGAACTTGGTATGAATGGATACAGTGCTATTGCAAGGCTTTGTACGGCATTTACAGATATGAAGATACAGTTTTGACTGTTTGATCCGCCTTTCCACGGCTCGTTGTGCTGAAAGTATTGATTAAAAAAGGAAGAAAACTCCATTATTCCACGAAGTGCTCGATCTAGATAATTTCCAGTAATTAGATTGCCTATCTTGTCTGCAAGTGATTTAATCTTCAATATGGCCTCCTCATTTTCTCCTCCAAGATCAGTTGGCTCTGGAATCTTTCCATCAAATGTTTTTGTTGTAAATCCAAGAGCACGGTTCACAAAGTTACCCACATTGCCTATGAGCTCCGAGTTTATTCTTGCAGCAAATTCGCCCCAGTCAAAGTTCAGGTCGTCTTGGGAATAAGGGTTTATTACAATTAGATAGTATCTGAGATAGTCACTTGGATAGTAATTTAGAAATTCCCTGAGCCCGATATACCAGTTTCTACTCTTTGAGATCTTTTTTGACTGGAGTGTGAGATGACCCCGTGTAGGAATATACTCTGGAAGTTTGTATTCTTTGTCTATTCCTAACCGCATTGCTGGAAGAAACAAATAATGGTGATAAACTATATCCTTTCCGATAAAGTGGTAAATGTCTGCCGAGTTCCAGAATTCTTTCCCTTTAATTCCTTTTTCTTCAAGAAATTTCATTGTGGATGATATGTATGCCAAGTGGTTGTCAAACCAACCATAAAGAACTTTGCCTTTGGCATTTTCTAGTGGTATTGGCACGCCCCAAGAAATGTCCCTAGTGATGTCCCAGTCTCTCAAACCAGATCTTATCCAATTTTGTACGTATTTTTTTACATCCTTTTGCAAGTTCTCGTTTCTTTCAAGCCAGTCATAAAGCACATCTGCAAAATTTCTCAGTTTGAAAAAGTAATGTGTGGTTTTTTCTTTGGAAGGTGACTGCCCACATATTGCGCATATGGGATGTAATATTTCTTCAGGTATTCTGCCACAACTCTCACACAGATCCGAGTATTGGTCACCGGCATTGCAGTGAGGGCATGTGCCCTTGACATATCTGTCTGGAAGGAATTTCTTGTCATTTTTACAATAAAATTGAATTATCTCTTTTTCGTAGATGTGTCCTGCCGCGTGTAGCTTTTTGAATACCTGTTGAGCAAATTCAACATTTTCTGGTGAGCTTGTTCTGTAAAAATAATCAAAGTTGATATCTAGTGCCGCAAAGTCTTCATAATCTCGTTTGTTCCAGCGTTTTACATATTCTGCCGGTGTTGTGCCTTCCTTTTCTGACTGTATTAGTATGGGGGTGCCAAAGTCGTCTGACGCGCAGATATAATATGCTTCCACATCATTCATTTTCAGAAATCTGGTTGTGACATCTGCTGGTAGATATGTGGATGCAACATGTCCAAGATGAATCTCACCATTGGCATATGGCAGCGCACTGGTGATTATTGCCTTGCTTTTCATTGACAATATTTTGAATGTTATCAGTTCATAAGAAGCTTCTCAAGCTGTAGTGTGTAGTAATACTGTTCTAGATGGCATCTTGTACATTGTTACCACCTGTATGTGATATCAGTATTGGAAGAATTCATGCTATTTGAATTGTAAATATGATTCTAAAAAATATCAAAACTCCTTGACAGCATGTATTGTAGGGATATTTTCTGTCATACGTATCAACTTGTATGTGGCTATACTAAATTGCAAAAATTATCTACGTTGATTCATTATTGGCAGATGCAGAATAGTCGTTTATACGCTGATTATATCCTTTTTAGCTGTTTGTCAATCAGTATTTGTATTTTTAATTACTGATATCTCATCTCCAAGTACTTGAGATTATATCTCCCATACAAGATATTGCTGAGGTCTACTGCTACACTATTTTGTGAACAAATCAAACAAGTTTGAATTATTCAGATTCACATATTTGTGCTAGGTGTTTCCACCACATCTGTTTACATTATATGACAGAATATGTTGTACATGTATTTTGTATCTTCAAGTTTGATTCACACTAAAATATCTAATTTAAAGTAAATAACTTTTGAGACAAGCCATCTAATTATTTTTTGTAAGAATTCGCATTGTTTATACCAATGGAATGAAAAAATAGATCGTGCGCGGATTGATGTTGGGCAGATTCCAACCATTTCACTTGGGCCACCTAGATCTGACAAGGCAGATCTTGTCTGAATGTGACGAGATAATTGTTGCAGTTACTAGTGCACAATTCAATTATCTAGCAAAAGATCCTTTTACTGCTGGTGAACGAGTAGAAATGATACATTCATCACTTAAGGATGCTGGGGTGGATATGTCTAGATGTAATATACTGTGTCTTGAAAACCAGTTCAACGTTGCTACTTGGACATCTTACCTAAATGCTGCTTTGCCGCCTTTTGATCGAGTGTATAGTGGAAATGATTATGTATCTATGCTCTTAGCTGATTCATCCATTGATGTGCTCAAACCAAATTTTTTAGATCGATCAAAATACAATGCCACAGATATACGCCAAAAGATGATCACTGGTGATTCTTGGCATGAATTGGTTCCTCCGGCAGTCACACGAATCATACATAGGATTAATGGTGTGGATCGCCTAGCAGTAATTTCTAAATCTGACACAGTCCCAACTGAATATTGATGAAACCTGTACGTGCCTGTCCAATATGTCCTGACTGTGGCTCAAAACGATTTGAAAGACTAATTGATCCTAATGTCGTGATTAGATGCAGAAAGTGCTCCAAAAGAATTACTTTGGATTCATAGTTAATATTTGCAGTACTTGTTATACTAGATATGGCAAAAACATGGAAGGATGCTGATATTAGCCTTGATCCGATAAAGAATCAGACTATTGCTGTACTTGGTTATGGTATACAGGGCAATGCTCAGGCAAATAACATGCGCGATTCGGGTCTTGATGTGGTGGTTGGTCTCCGGAAAGATGGTACTAGTTGGAATAGTGCAGAGTCTGATGGTCATACGGTGCTATCTGTTGCCGATGCCACAAAAAAGGCAGACATTATTCATGTATTAATTCCAGATATGATCCAAGGCCACATATACAAAAATGAGATTGAGCCAAATCTTTCTGAAGGAAATGCATTGTCATTTTCACACGCAGCTGCAATCTATTGGAAATGGATAGTGGCCCCAGACAACGTTGATTTGATTATGGTTGCCCCAAAGGGACCTGGATCCAAGGTTCGCGAAACATATTTGGATAACTTTGGAACTCCTTCCATTGTTGCAGTTGAACGGGACTTTACTGGAGCTGCATGGGACAGAGCTTTGGGTATCGCAAAGGCTATTGGAAGCGCGCGTGCAGGACTCATTCAGACTACATTCAAAGAAGAAGTGGAGACGGACTGGTTTGGCGAGCAAGCAGATTTGTGTGGTGGTGCAGCATCTATGGTCACAAATGCTTTTGATACTTTGGTGGAAGCTGGATATCAGCCAGAAATTGCCTACTTTGAGGTTTTACATGAACTAAAACTGATCGTTGATATGATTCAAAGATATGGAATCAATGGCATGTGGAGGCGTGTCAGCGAGACTGCTAGATATGGTGGGTTGACACGTGGCCCGATGGTGATGGATGCTGCAAGCAAAGAGAGAATGAAAAAAATACTTACAATGATTCAGGATGGTACTTTTAACAATGAATGGATCACTGAATACCAAAAAAACGGCAAAGATGCATTTGCAAAATATATGAGAGAGTATGATCAGCACCCTATTGAAAAGGTTGGCAAAGAAATGCGTAAGATGATGTGGCCCAACTCTACTGAATAATTAGTGTGCTTTTCTTATCTTTGACACGCCACTAGTTATGTGGTCAATTACAGTTTGTAATGGAGTGCCTGGACCAAACACATGATCTACCCCTGACTTGATCAGTCTCTTGTGGTCTGCTTCAGGTATGACACCGCCACCAACTACGAGAACATCTTTAATTCCCTTCTTTTTCAGCTCTCTTACTACTCTGGGAAATAGTGTTCCGTGAGCCCCATTAAGAAGACTCATTGCAATTGCATCTACATCTTCATCTTCTGCAATTTGTGCTACCATCTGTGGAGTAGCAAATAGCCCTGAGTAAATAACTTCCATTCCTGCATCTCTGAATGCCCTACATAGTACGAGCGCACCTCTGTCATGGCCATCTAGCCCTAATTTTGCAACCAATATTTTTATGGTTCTAGATGATACCTGTTGTTTCATTGCCTGTAGTTACCGTTTACAGTTTTAAGAGTTTTTATGTATGTGATGTAATCTCATATGCGTCGATCAAGGAAATTAGAAGATGAGGCAGACCGAAAGATAAAGATCCCAGTAATATCATATCAGTATATGGAAAATATACATGTTGGATTAGATGTACACAAAAAGACCATCCAGATATGCGTCA
>CAZIHR010000095.1:0-20222 GCA_964538885.1 uncultured Nitrosopumilaceae archaeon | reverse complement strand
TCTCTTCTTTGCAAGTCGCTTGTAAAATACTGTGAGGTCCGATTTTGGACAGTTCCATGTGTGAATACGGACGCCCTGCACCAAGGCCCAGCGCAGTATGCCACTTCCATGATGCGTGATGTGGCCATACGACACACTATCAGCTGATGCATGAACGGATGGAACTATACCTGCATATGCACAAAGCTTGTCTGAGCTCGGAAATCTGTCAATTCCATCTACTGCAGCCGATGCAACAAGAGCTATGTAATCACCCACATCAGGGATGGTCTTGAGAAATTGCGCATCCCCGTCATCTCTTACCGCTTCTCGAATCTTGGCATCAGCAGCACGGATCCTAGATGTGGTGGTATCAATCAAAGTCAGGTATGAATCTATGCGATAGTCACCCAATTTTCTGATCTCGGCAATCCATGAAATTGAGAATGATCTGCCTTTGGGCAGGATGGCATTTTGCAGCAGTATCCCATGTATGCTGTTCATCAAACTGGTTCTCTGTCGCACGAGTGTCAGTCTGTCTCTGGTGAGGTCCCTGTTCTCCATGGCTTTCTTGGAGGGAATGTGACAGCTTACCAGATATCTGCACCTGTCCAGATCTGCCAGTATCTTGGCATCGATCTTGTCTGTCTTTTTTTTGGATTGTGCGTCGAGTCTGTTGGCGTATAAATTTGAGAGAATTACATCAAATCCCATCTTGTCGCGCAACTGAAAAAATGGCGCTTTCCATATGGGCGAGGATTAAATTATCATCCTAGTATTTCTTGGGAATCCTAAAAAGGCAGACTATATCTTTGGGGGTGTTCTGGATGCTCTTATTGAGCAATTCAGTGCCAGCCATATCCATGACGCATATCTGGATGCTCTTTTTGTGGACATCTAATCCAACATGTATGTTTTCCATAGTTTGGTAAAATGTTGCTGGGATCTTTATCTTTTGGTCTGTCTCATCTTCTAATTTGCTTGATTGGGGCATATGAGATTACAAACTATAAAGTGAGTTTCTTAACTAGAGATAGAAACTCGACCTCAGTAAGTGGTGGTATCTGCATTATTTTGAGATTCTCTGAAACGTGTGTAGGAGACTTGTGTCCCACAAGTGGTGCCAACACACCAGGTGAAGAACGTATAAACTGTAAAGCACGCAATGAGGGCTCGAGGTCACCGAACTCCGGCATGGTTCCAGATTGCAATAGTCTACCTTGCATAAACGGCACACTAGTAAAGATGCCAATCCCAAGATGTTGTGCACAATCTAGTATGGAAGCAGGATTACCATCGAGTGTCTGATATTTTTTCAACAGTGCCTGATCATAGTACATATTAAATGGAAGCTGGACAAATCGGAATCCATGATCATCTCCAGCTATTTGCCGCGCCATCCCAACCACATCAGATAATGAAAGATACGTTGGATTGTCAGCAGGTACGCGAAAACATTCCCATGTTGCCATTCCATAAAAGCGAATTTTACCCTCAATACGTTTTTTCTCATATAATTCAAACACAGCATATAGATTCTCAATGAATTGTTGCTTGGAGACATCCTTAATTTGCCCCTCCACGGCATTGTGAAGATATAGTAAATCAATACAATTAAGATCTAAATTTTTTAAGCTGCGTTCAAGCTGGTCAGAAAGATAGGGAACAGTCATACAATGGTATCCCGATGATATATCTCCTGGCCCTATTATTCCTTGTGAGGTGAACTGTTCTTTGACATAATCCCAAAAGTCTTGTGGTACATCTGCATCATTGGTGACATAGCCATTTTTTGTACATACAAATACATGCTGACGAGTGATTTTTTCCTCTTTAACTAGTTCTGCGATAGCGCGGCCAACAGATCGTTCAGCTTTTTGAGAGCGATAATTTATCGCAGTATCAACCACATTGATACCAGATATAATTGACTGTTTTACTGCATTTTTTACCAACGTGTCAGTGTGCGAGTCAGCTTCACCCAAATACGTGCCCACTCCTACATTTGACAAGATTAATTCCATGAATTGCCTAAAATTAGAGTTAGAAATGCCAGAGTTTTCTGCAAAGTCTCTAGTTCCTTCTAAAGTTGCATACCCTGAAAGCATCATTATATCTAATAGATTGTCAAATTTATTTCTAGATCATTCTAGTGGAATCAAAAAGCTTAGCGCAAATAGTACACCCGCAGCCCTACTAAACGCAAGTGAATGCGACATAGATGGCACGAGTTGAACAACTTTGTCATAATTCTTTCTCAGACCAAGGCCCGATTTTATGACCAGTGGCACTACCAATAATGCTACAAGTGAAAATACTGGAAACACACCCACAAATATACCACACAATATAATTGCACAAAATAGTACAGGAAATATCCAAAAGACAGATACAGCTTTTTGCCTTCCCACAACTATTACTAACGTTTTTCGTCCACGAGACTTGTCTGCATCATAATCGGGAAACGACGTAATGAACAATACCAAAGAAGACAAGATTCCCACGGCAATACCTGCAAGTAATGCTTCCGATACAATTTGACCAGTCTGTATAAAGAACGTACCTAGAACTATCATGGTGCCTTTGATTGTCACAAACAACTCTGCCATTCCCGCATTCACAATTTTGGTAGAGTAAAAGAGAATAGACAGTATCGCAAATCCAAGAATTGCTGCGATCACCACACCATCAGTATATATAAAATATGCACCAACAGCAAATCCTGCAATCAAAAATGCAATACCTGCACGAAAAACAGACTCGGGATGCAATAACTTCTCTGGTAAAACGCCGGTTCCTCCGCTCATCTTGGTGCGTTTGGTCAGGGTATCAATACCACGCTTAAAATCCCAATAATCATTCAATAGGTCAACACTTGCATGTAAAACAACCACTCCTAAAACCGTCAAAAGTGCATCAAAGATAGATAAAGTTCCAGTAACATGCCAGTTAAGTACAAGACCTACAGATACTGCAATGACAGATGCTAAAAGAAAACGTACTCGGATGACACGAAACCACGCAGACAGCACAAAATAGCAGAGAGGTAGACAAGTACATTAAATTTTATCCCGTAGATCTCACGGGTCACCCCCACAAAATCACACCAGGGACTTGTCGCTTACCTCAATTGGCTTTCTTCCCATAAAGCCGGAATCAATATCATGCCAGAACTTGATCTCAGTCTCGCCATATTTCCAGCAAAGCCATACCTCCTCATCAAAGCGTTTTGACGGAAAGTCAAGTAATCCTTGTTCTATGCTTTTCACTACAACACCAGTGCTCTCCAGAATTTCTAATGCATGATAGAACTGTGTCACAGCAGAATTTAGTTTCTGCTTTAGTAATATGTATGCCTCAAAAGTGCCAGAGTTGGCAACGCTGGCATTAAGCTGTTTCTCGAGATTCAAGATAAGTGTTTTTTTAGATAATGCAAACTCGAATTTTTTTATCACATCAGGTAGTGCCAAGTTTGCCTCTGCAACTGTAAAAAATGAGAACATGGCAATATATGGAAAACAACATGGTAAAAAATCTTAGGTGTAGATACTTGTAATGTAGTTATACTCTTAACTATAATTGGGACTTGCTTTAGGCCAAATAATCACCCAGTAATCTACCAGTAAACATGTTGAAAAAACCAGCTCAACTATCTTGTCAATAGCTGTTAATTAAAACTGCGCAAGAAATTACAAATTTATTACCCATCACTTACCAGTAATTCCAATGAGTACAGATGAACAAATTGATGCACTAATTACACAAACAATCAACGGTGCAATTGCTACAATTCCTGCATACATAGAAGACATTAACCAGAACAAGAACAAATTAAAGATAGATAATCCACGAGAGTTTGTCTACGGAATGGTGATGGGTATGGCTTTAGGGATGAGTGGTGCAGTGCTTAGTGCACAAAAAGAGGCACCTAGTACCGAAGATCAATTAAAAGTTAGAGACATCATATATAGAAACATGCCCCAAGTACGTGAACGTATATTTGAATAAATTATAGCTGTATATGATCTTAACGTACAACTAGATACGATATGAACAACCATATCAACGACATAACTTTCTTGTACACACTAAAATGCCATAGCTCACATGCGCAATTACGTTTTGACATCTCAAATCACACCTAAATCCTAAATCATTTTTTGATTATGCATGAACTCTCATACTATGCAGAATCTGTTCATACATTGCAAGTGTTAAATTAAATTCAAGAACCAATTGAACAAATTTGTGTTTGTCTTCAAATCTACAACTGTTTGATTTGCTGAAATTGTAACTGCTAGATCCACATATTGATTGGTAAACTCACCAATTCTGTTTCTTACAAAACATCACGTGTCTTTGTATAAACATTGAAATCTTGTTGTTATTTTAATTTGTTAAATTACAAAATAATGATGTACTCATCAGATATAATTTAACATACAAAATAATGATTCAAATACAATATCAGAAATAACCATAAAATCCGTATCTTGTTGCAGAATAAGCACAAAATCAATATATTAGAAATGTAGGACAGAAAAGACATGTCAAACAAGATAAAGTGCTCACACATACTAGTTGAAAAACAGAGTCATGCACTAGAGATTCTGGAGAAGATTAAAAACGGAGATAAATTTGGCAAACTGGCAAAAGAAGTTTCAACAGATTCGGGCAGTGCGAAAAAAAACGGAAATTTAGGATATTTCACAAGAGGCATGATGGTAAAACCGTTTGAAGATGCCGCATTCAAACTAGAAATTGGAGAGATCACAGGTCCAGTAAAGACAAAGTTTGGCTATCATATAATCAAAAGATTCGGATGATAATGGAATAGCCAGTAAGATGCCAATTACCACAAGTAAATAATTTCTCCCAACCTAAATGTGATACAATTTTGATAATTCAAACGTATTTTCTGTATGATTATAAATGTGGCAAACAGTATGAAAATTTATCCATCCATAAATTGGAGATAAAAAGATAAATCAATTTAACAAAAATGACACTATTCCACCACTACAGAAAGGCATCAAGTCCAGACTTTTCAGCAGTTTGATTTTTCTGCAAAACTTGAGTCATCTTTTCACCCATTGATTTTGCCGCGGTCATCTTGCGCTTACCTATCCAATAGTATGTCTCATCTATAGTATCTTTGGCAATAAGCACAATCAGCTTTCCTTCATCCTTTCTTCCCGTTCTTCCACGCCTCTGAATATATCTAATTGAGCTTGGCACATTATCATAAAAGATGACATGATTCACTTCAGAGATATCTAGCCCCTCCTCACCAACGCGCGTTGCCACAAGTACACGTATCTCTCCGTCACGGAACTTTTGTACTGTCTCAATCTGTTTCTTCTGTTTCAATCCAGTTGGGCCAGCTTTACCAATCAATATCTCCGCACGTATTCCCATCTCAGTCAAGCTGTTACAAATGACATCAACAGAATCACGATAACTAGAAAAAACCAGTATTTTGCCAGGTACTGATTTTATAAGTGATTTCAACTTTGGAATTTTAGAGTGCTCAATTCCTTTTAATTTGGCTTCATTTGCAAGTCGGACTGCCCGAGTGAAATTAGGATCAGTCTCAAACAAATCCTTAATGCCAGCTCCCTTTTTTGCCTTTGTTCTGTCACAGAATTTCAGAAAAGATGTAATTCCATGGGCTTCCAGTATATTTAATGCATAATGAATACGGATGGCAGTAAACAGTGGCTTTGCAGAACGCCTATCTTGATTCAAAACGAATTGGCGAACTTTAAGCAAAGCAGAAAGTGACTGATTCCCCCCAAGATTTACTCCATTTTTTTTAAGAATCTCATATCGTTCATTCAGTGCAAGTTTTACCAGTCGTTGAATTGCTTTCATTTCTAGAGGTAAATTCACATGAATCCATTCCGTCTTGGTATCTTGGATATATGGCCTGACATCAGGACTATCTTCGGTTCTCTGTGCCACACTTGCAATTTTTAGCTTTGTGAGAATCTCAGTTGCCTTGGTCTTTTCACTGGGCAATGTGGCCGTCATTCCAAGAATGTGGGTGTTGGCAAGCCCGACACGTTCTGCAATACCAGAATATGCATAATCTCCAACAGATCTGTGTACTTCGTCAAAGATGACTAGGCGAAACTGTGAAGGTGAGACAATCTGCCGATCCATATCATTTTTTGTAATTTCAGGTGTGGCACAAACTACACTATTATTCCACGATCGAGTTCGTTTTTGGATGGCATCCTCACCTGTTACAAGCGAGATATCCTCAAGTGTGAGACTTGATTTAAGAAAGTCATAATGCTGATTTACAAGCACACGGGTTGGTGCCAGAAACAGTATTCCGCCCTCCCCTCGTGACAAAAACTCAGAGATGACATGCAATGCTACTGTGGTCTTGCCCAGTCCGGTAGGCAACACAACAATACAGTTTTCTTCGGATGCCTGTTTTGCCAGATTCACTTGATAATCTCTTTTTTCAATAAGGTTCTTTTTGATGTATTTTTTTTCCACAAACTCGAGTACCACAAATATGCTAGTTTGTCGTGTAGATTTTATGTTTTCGTACAGTCAAATGCTGACCACAACTCAATTATCTACATCATTTAATAGATCCCACCACATATAATCATCATATAGAAATAATG
The DNA here is from genome assembly GCA_964538885.1 of uncultured Nitrosopumilaceae archaeon. Taxonomy (GTDB): domain Archaea; phylum Thermoproteota; class Nitrososphaeria; order Nitrososphaerales; family Nitrosopumilaceae; genus JAPOPJ01. The sequence continues at coordinate 13,599 of CAZIHR010000095.1, read as the reverse complement.
ATTTGTGTAGTCAAATTTACTTAAATGTGTCCTAGTACTCTGATCGCACATACTGTCTTATATGATATATCATGACAGCATACTTGTGAACAATTCATTTGAGAGACCAAGTTGGGATGAATACTTTATGCTGCAAGCCGAGCTTGCAAAGTTGCGTTCAAACTGCATAAGTAGGCAGGTAGGAGCAGTTATAGTACGCAATAATAGGCAGATTGCCACAGGATACAACGGGACACCACCGGGAATGAAAAACTGCTTTGAGGGTGGATGTGAGAGATGCATGATGAGAATAAAGGGAAAGATTGATTCTGGCATATCACTTGATAGGTGTCTATGTAATCATGCAGAGGCCAACGCAATAATGCATTGCGCAATCTTAGGAATTGAGGCAGGAGCAGAGGGTGCTAGTTTATACACGACCCTAGTACCATGTCTGGAATGCACCAAGATGGCAATAACTATTGGAATAAGAAGATTTGTCTGTCTTGAGACATACTCTGAAACAGATTTAGGCCTGACAAAGCAGGCAGGAGTAAAAGTGATACAATTAGACAAGCAAAATATTGCAAAGTGGGTAGCAAAGCTGTCAAGTGCTTATCACATTTTAGGAGGAACGTATGCAAATCAGAATGGATGAGGGAAAAAATCCCGACATGATGCCTGTATCCATGTTGGTCTCTGCCACATATGACAATCTCACAAAATCAGCTATACTAAAGTTCTACGAACCAAAATCACAAAGACTGATTCTATGGAGAGATGAGACAGGACACAAACCATACTGCTACTCAAAGCTGGAACCACACGAATTGGATTTTCTACATGATAGAGATGACATTCTAGAAATAAAACACGTGAAGCGACACGATATGATCACGGACAGCGACATAATGTTGTCAAAGATCATCGTAGCTGATCCACTTGCAATTGGTGGCACAACAGGAGACAAGAGCATTAGAAACATAATGGAGACATGGGAATCTGACATAAAATACTATGAGAATTATCTGTATGACAGATCTTTTATCATAGGAAAGTATTACAAGGCAGAAGACGGTAAGATAATTCCTCAAGATATTGAAATTACTGAAGAGATAAAGGCAGCACTCAAGAGTCTATTATGGGATAAGATGGATGATGAAAATACTTTAGATGCCGACGAATCCAAAAAATTCACCGCAGAGTGGGCCAACTTGCTCAATCAACCCATACCAGAGATAAAGCGTCTCAGCATCGACATAGAAGTAGAAGCAGAAACTGGTAGAATTCCCGATCCAAAATTAGCTGAAAAAAAGATAACTGCAATAGGATTCAAAGGAAGTAATGAATTTGATCAAGTGTTTGTATTGAGAACGGAAGGCACTGACGAAGGTCAAAATGAACTTGCGCCAAACATCAAAGTTGTCTTCTATGATCAAGAGAAGGAGATGATTGCAGATGCATTCAAGATAATTACCGAGTTTCCTTTTGTACTTACATATAATGGGGATGAATTTGACCTGCCATACCTTTACAATAGAGCAGAGCGGCTAGGAATCAAAAACAGTGACAATCCCACATATATGATGAGAGACTCGGCAACTCTAAAGCGGGGAGTTCACCTAGATTTATACAAGACACTTTCTAATCGCTCGTTTCAAATTTATGCGTTCGGCCAAAAGTATACAGATTTTTCTTTAAATAGTGTTGCAAAAGCATTGCTTGGCAAAGAAAAGATCGACTATAAAAAAGAGATAGTAGAACTGAACATGTACCAGACGGCCAATTACTGTTACAATGATGCCTTAATTACATATGAATTAACTAGTTTTAACAACAATCTACTCATCAATCTCATGGTAACTATTGCAAGAATAGGACGCATGCCTGTTGATGATATAGCTAGAATGGGAGTCTCACAATGGATAAGGAGTCTACTATACTACGAGCACAGACAATCCAATTCACTGATCCCAAAAAGAGAAGAACTGCAAAACAAATCTGAAGGTGTAATGTCTGATGCGGTAATAAAAGACAAGAAATATCGTGGCGGTTTGGTTGTAGAACCAAAAGAAGGAATACACTTTAACGTAACAGTCATGGATTTTGCAAGTCTATACCCGAGTATAATTAAGGTACGAAATCTGTCATATGAGACGGTAAGATGTCCCCATCAAGAATGTAAAAAAAATAAGATTCCACAGACAAATCATTGGACATGCTCAAAGAAGAATGGGCTCACCTCCATGATTATAGGCTCATTAAGAGATCTACGAGTAAACTATTACAAGAGCCTCTCAAAAAAAGATACACTTACTGAACAGCAAAGACAGCAATATACTGCAGTAAGTCAAGCACTTAAGGTCATACTCAATGCAAGCTATGGTGTGATGGGGGCAGACATATTTCCATTATATTTTTTACCTGCAGCAGAGGCCACAACTGCAATTGGAAGATACACCATTCTTGAAACTATTAAAAAATGTGACGAGTCAGGAATCGAAGTATTATATGGCGATACAGATTCGCTGTTCATCAAGAATCCCACCAGTAAGCAGATCAAAACAGTTACAGAACATGCAAAAAAAGATCATGGTGTAGATCTTGAGATCGACAAAGAATATCGTTACTGCGTCCTAAGCAACAGAAAAAAGAACTATTTAGGGGTGACAAAAGCAGGAAAGGTAGATGTAAAAGGACTTACAGGGAAAAAATCACATACACCACAATTTATCAAAAAATTGTTCTTTGAACTGCTTGATGTATTATCTGCCGTACAAAACAAAGATGATTTTGACAAAGCAAAGCAAGATATTTCAGGCAAGATAGCTGCATGTGCAAAAAAAGTAGAGTCAAAAGATATTCCACTAGAAGAGTTGACATTCAACGTGATGATAAGCAAAGCACCATCAGAGTATGTAAAGACAATACCACAACACATACGTGCAGCAAAGCTGTTAGAATCCATAAGAGAGGTAAAGAGAGGCGACAGGATCTCCTATATCAAAGTGATCAACAGGCCCGGAGTCAAGCCTCTTGAGATGGCAAGAAAGGATGAGATAGATTCCAAAAAATATATGGAATTCATGGAGTCAACATTAGAACAAATTATAACATCCATGGATTTGGACTTTGACTCAATTCTTGGTAAACCAAAGCAGTCAGGGCTTGATGAGTTTTTCTGGAACTGACAATGGAAGACATACCACTTACTATTCTGGGCACGGTGGCAGGAATTCTCATTTTATCGGGATGGATTCAACAAATAATCAAGGGATATAGAACAAAGAGCCTCAAAGATATATCTACATATCTGACCATATTCATATCTGCGGGCGCCATACTCTGGGTTGGCTATGGAATAGTGGTTTCAGATATATTCATCATAACAACAAATGTTGCCGCAATAATTCTGATGATGACGGTACTAAGCATGAAGAAAAAATATGATGAAATTGCAAAAAGACTATAATCAAAAATTAAATACAGTTCCAGTATATTTAATTGGTGTTGTTTGTAATTAATTGTAAAAACTATGAAGAAGTTGCAGGTAAAAAGATACTCAGACTAATTAAAACGGCAGAAGACATCTCAAAAAAATACAAGATCAAGATTGCAGTAGCACCTCCGCAACACATGATAGGACGAGTAGCAGACAGCACAATCATGATACTAGCACAGCATGTAGATGATGCAAAGATAGGTAATACCACAGGACACATTATCCCAGAGATGCTGAAAAAGTCAAATGTGGATGGTGCCATAATTAATCATAGCGAGCACAGAATTCCAAGCATTCAAATAAAAAATACGGTTGCAAAACTAAAGCAGTTAAAGATGATCTCCGTTGTGTGTGTAAAAGATATAGCAGAAGCTAGAATATACGCAAAGATCGAGCCAAACTATATAGCTGTAGAGCCGCCAGATCTCATAGGAAGTGGAAAGGCAGTATCTGCGGAAAGGCCAGAGGTGATCACTAGTGCAGTAGATGCAGTAAATTTGGCCAAAAACAAAACAAAATTGCTGTGTGGTGCCGGAATAACTACAGGACGCGACGTGGCAAAGGCAGTTGAGCTCGGTTCGGCGGGGATACTGGTTGCAAGCGGAATAGTAAAAGCAAAAAACTGGAATAAAATTATTGACGAGTTTGCCAAGTCAATGATTTAATACCCCCTTTGAGTGAGTGGATAAGCGGAAAAATGAAGCAGGTTTATTTTTTTGACGAAGGTGACGGCAACAACAAGAAGCTCTTAGGAGGCAAGGGTGCAGGTCTGTGTCAAATGACGGGCCTGAAGCTGCCAGTTCCACCAGGATTCATAATTACTACCGAGGTATGCAAAAGATACTATACCAATGGCAGAAAGCTGCCAAAAGATCTGATGCCTGAAATCAGAAAAAATATCACAAAGATGGAAAAAAAGACAGGTAAAGGATGGAACTCGAAATCAAATCCGTTATTAGTATCAGTAAGGTCAGGTGCCGCGCTATCCATGCCAGGCATGATGGATACGATTCTAAATCTTGGGCTCAATGACAAGACTGTCGTAGGACTGGCAAAAAAAAGCAATAATTCAAGATTTGCATGGGACTCGTACAGGCGTTTTGTTCAATTGTTTGGTAAGGTAGTTTTTGGCATAGATGATGAAAAATTTGATAAAATATTGCAAGATGCAAAGAAGAGGCAGTCAGTACAATCAGACAGCGAGCTTGATGAGGATTCTCTAATGGATATAGTTAAAGAATACAAAAAGGTCTGCCGTAAGCATACTGGAGCAGACTTTCCTGTGGACCCCACAATACAATTGGAACTTGCCATCAATGCAGTATTTGGAAGCTGGATGGGAGAAAGAGCGATCATATATAGAGAGAGAAACAACATCACAAAAGATGTTGCAGATGGCACAGCAGTGAATGTAGTATCTATGGTGTTTGGCAACATGGGAGATGATAGTGCCACAGGGGTGATATTTACCAGAAATCCTGGAATCGGCTCACGGCAAATTTATGGCGAATATCTATTAAATGCACAAGGAGAAGATGTTGTAGCGGGTGTGAGAACAGGAAAGCAAGTAAATGAGATGAAAAGAGAACTTCCCAAGTCGTATAGTCAGCTAGTCAAGACATGTGAAAGACTGGAAAAACACTACAAGGAACCGCAAGATATAGAATTTACCATAGAGCAGGGACGCTTTTACCTACTACAGACACGTAATGCAAAGATGAATGCTGCAAGCATGATAAAAACATCAGTTGATATGGTCAAAGAAGGGCTGATAGATAAGAACAGAGCACTAACTAGACTTCAAGCCGGACAGCTAGAACAGCTATTACACAGAACAATTGACTCACATGCTACAAAAAAATATACTCGTATTGCCACAGGTATTGCTGCATCACCAGGTGCCACAAGTGGAATTGCCATATTTGATGTCAAGAGAGCAACCGCAATGGGTGAAGACGGTAAAAGAGTAATACTTGTCAGGGAAGAGACCAAGCCAGAAGATGTTCCAGCATTCTTTGAATCAGTAGGTATACTGACAAGCAGAGGTGGCAAGACATCTCATGCGGCAGTAGTTGCAAGAGGAATGGGCAAGCCATGTATAGTGGGTTGTTCAGATATGAAGATCAACTATTCGGGCAAAAAATGCAATGTAGGAAACAAAACAATACGTGAAGGCGACATCATAACAATCAACGGCAGTGATGGTGCAATATATGTCGGAGATGTGCCCACGATAAAACCAAAGATCACCAAGGATTTCAGGACCATTTTGGAATGGGCCCAGAAACTCAAAAAGATTGGAGTTAGAGCCAATGCAGATACCCCAGAAGGTGCAAAATTTGCACGACAGACGGGTGCTCAAGGAATTGGCTTATGTAGAACAGAGAGAATGTTCAATGGCAAAGACAGAATAGAGTTGTTTGTAGACATGATCATGGCAGAAAATGACAATGAAAGAGAGAAAGTGCTCAACAAGCTGGAACAACTACAAAGGAGTGACTTTACACGCATACTAAAAGCAATGGAGGGGTATTCAGTCACCATCAGACTGTTGGATCCCCCGCTTCATGAGTTTTTACCGGATCCAGCAGAGCTTATTGAAAGAATTCGCGGTAAAAAAACAGAGGCAGTAAAGACTCGAGCCAGAAACATGCTAAAGAGAGCAAAGGAGCTAGCAGAGGTCAATCCAATGATGGGCCACAGAGGAGTCAGAGTTGGAATAACTCACCCCGAGATATACGAGATGCAAATTAGGGCAGTCTTTGATGCCACAGTAGAGCTAGCAAAAAAAAGAGTTGATGCGCGACCGCAAATAATGATTCCACAAGTCAGCAGTGTTTCAGAATTGAATCACATTAGAGAAATTTATGATACAGTCAAAAAGAATGTTGAAAAAAAATATGGTAAAAAGATCAAAGTCAGCTTTGGTACCATGATCGAAGTTGTAAGAGCTGCAGTGACAGCAGATGAGTTGGCAGATACGGCAGAATTCTTTAGTTTTGGTACAAATGACTTGACTCAAGGTACATTCAGTTTCAGTAGAGAGGATGTAGAAGGAAAATTCATGGCAGAATATATAAACAAAGGAGTTTTAGAACTGAACCCATTCCAGTCAATTGATGTGGGTGGCGTGGGGAGCTTGATGAACATTGGAATCACAAAAGGGAGACAGACAAGGCCCCAAATGGAGATTGGCATATGTGGGGAGCACGGTGGCGATCCGAGTTCGATTAAATTTTGTCATAATGCTGGGCTGAGCTATGTCAGTGCATCGCCACATAGAATTCCAATAGCAATTGTAGCTGCGGCGCAGGCTGCAATAGAAGAATCAAAAAAGACTCGATAATTTTTATGTGTCTAATATTATTTGATGGTGTGCTTCCTCGAATTGACTCTATAAAGCAGATACGTAAAAAAATTGGCATAACGCAGAAAAAGCTTGCCACAATGGCAGGCATAAGCACGTCGATGATCAATCAGATAGAATCTGGAAGGAGTCAACCCAGCTATGAGACTGCAAAAAGGATTTTTGACATATTGGCAAATCTACAGGGCAAATCCTCATCACACACTGCGGGGGATTTTTGTAGCAAAGATGTAGTGAAACTGGCACCATCCAATACACTTCATGATGCAATAAAAAAGATGCAAAAATTGTCAATTAGCCAGATTCCCATATTTGATGATGATGAGTTGGTGGGAGTTGTGTCCGAAGATGGTATAATAAGGCATCTTGCAGAGGTCGGTGAGGCAGAGCTGAAAAACACAAAGTTAACAGACACGATGGAACCTGCACCGCCCATCGTAGATTACAACACACCAGCAAACATACTAGTTCCACTAATAAGATACTCAAAGTGTATTATGGTCTCAAAAAAATCAACCATACTAGGAATAATTACCGCGTCAGATACGCTCAAAGGTATGGAATAAACCATCAATATATCATAGGGTAAGGAAAATGTCCAGAAATAATACTTAGGTGGGATGGGAGCACAGCTCTGCAAGAACTCCCTCAAGGGACTTGGGATGTACAAAGGTCACCTGCGTTCCTGCAGAACCAGGACGTATTTTTCCAAGAAATTTGATACCGCATCCTTCCATTCTTGTAACCTCATCATCCAAACTTTGAGTCTCAAGTGCTATATGGTGTAGTCCTTGGCCTCTTTTTTCAAGAAATTTTTTAATGGGACTTGAATCGCTTGTGGGCTGCATCAACTCAATTCTGCCATTTTCCAGATGAATTATTGCAACCTTGACGCCTTCAGTATCTACAGTTTCAAACTCAATGTCTTTGGCTCCCAATGCATCCATGTATATCCTGGCAGATTTTTCTACATCATTTACTGCAATAGCTATATGATCAATCTTCATCTAGAACACCTCTCGGGGCCTGTACACACCAAATACCTCTCTGAGAGCATTACTAATTTCACCAGTAGTGGCATATGCCTTGGCAGATGTCACCACAAACGGCATGAGATTTTGTTCAGTCTCTGCGGCACTCTGCAATGCAGATAGTGCCTTTTCGTGTTTTTTCTTGTCTCGTAATGCACGTAATTTCTTTAGTGCCTTGCTTTGTAATGTCTCTATTTTGTCGTCAATATGAAGCAATTCGGGTGGCTTTCCATCCTCAGAATACTGATTCACGCCCACAAGGATTCTCTGGCCCGAATCTGCCTCTTTTTTAAGGCGGTATGCATTCTGCCTAATTTCAGATTGAAAGAATCCTTTCTCAATTGCCCGTACAGAACCTCCAAGCTTTTCTATTTTTTTGAGATACTTCCATACTGCTGCCTCCATCTGGTTGCATAGTTCCTCAAGATAGTAAGAGCCACCCATGGGATCTACAGTCTTTGTAATGCCACTTTCATGTGCCACTATTTGTTGAGTACGTAAAGCGATCTTGGCAGACTCTTCTGTGGGAAGTGCAAGTGCTTCATCGCGGGAGTTGGTGTGAAGTGATTGAGTACCACCAAGTACCGCGGCCATTGCTTGTATGGCAACTCTTACTATATTGTTGTCAGGCTGCTGTGCTGTAAGTGATTCACCGCTTGTCTGAGTGTGAAATTTTAGCTGCATGGAACGGGGATTTTTTGCATGAAACATATCTTTGAGTATTTTTGCATACACCTTGCGTGCAACTCTGAATTTGGCCACCTCCTCAAAAAACTCTATTGTGCAACAAAAGAAGAATGACAATCTTGGTGCAAATTCATCTATTTTGAGTCCTCTATCAAGACATGTCTGGATATATGCAATGGCATTTGCAAGTGTGAATGCAATCTCCTGAGTGGCAGTGCATCCTGCTTCCCTCATATGATATCCAGATATTGAAACGGGATACCATTGAGGTATATTCTCAGCACAAAATCCTATCATGTCACCTATGAGCCTCATGGACGATTCTGGTGGATAAATGTAGGTATTTCGTGCAATGTATTCTTTTAGTATATCATTTTGTGTTGTGCCACGAAGCTGTTTACTTGAGAATCCTTGTGACTCTCCAACCAACAGATAATATGCAAGAAGTGTTGAAGCTGTTGAATTTATCGTCATAGATGTGCTTACCTTACCAAGTGGTATGCCATCAAAGGCAGTCATCATATCTTTGATGGATGTAATTGATACTCCAACTTTGCCCACCTCACCTTCTGCTTGCAAAGAGTCAGAGTCATGGCCCATCTGAGTTGGGAGATCAAAAGCCATACTGAGACCCGTCTGCCCCTTCTCAAGCATGAATTTGAATCGCTTGTTGGTGAGGCTAGCATCACCAAATCCAGAGTATTGACGCATGGTCCAGAATCGATCCCGATACATACTGCTGTGAATGCCTCTTGTAAATGGGTATTTACCAGAGTCGCCCATTGATGTTTTTTTAGATAGTTTATGATAGATTCGTTTTACCGCAAAAGATGAGTCGGTGAGGAATTTCTTTTCAGATTCTGGTTTTTGTGCCAAATTACATCACTTTGTAAGTGCCTTTGTGATTCTGTCTGCCGCATCATATGGATCTATCTTACCTGCTTGGAGTCTCTTTAGATATCTTGAAAATGTCTTGTCAGAATCAAGCATTTCTTCGATCTTTTCCTTAATGTTATTTAAAACAATACCTCGCAGTTCAAATTCAAGACGCTTATCCATCCTTTCTTTCTTTGATTCTTGTTGGTCACGCATCAATTTTTTGAGAGTTTTGGCAAGGTTGGATATGCCTCTGTTGCGATATGCAGATGTTTTGAGTACTATGGGATCACGGCCCGATGTTCCGATAAAATCCACCACAGCATCATAAAGACGATTTGCACCATCCAGATCACTCTTGTTGATTAGATAGATATCACCAATCTCGGTCAGACCTGCCTTGATCGTCTGAATGCTGTCACCTGTATGTGGGCTGAAGACGACCACCGTTATATCTGCAATATTTGATATCTCAACTTCTGTCTGTCCAGCTCCCACACTTTCAACAATTATAGGATCAAAGCCGACGTATTCCAGTACGCGTATACTGTTTCTTAGTGAAGCAGATATAGCTCCTGTGGCACCACGAGATGCAACACTCCTAATGTACGTTCCAGAGTTAGCAGAAGCAGTCATCCTTACCCTGTCGCCCAGTATGGCACCACCAGTAACGTGACTTGTAGGATCCACTGCAAGTACAGCAGGTCTCATGTGTAATTTTCGCATAGATATACTAGTTTTGTCAATTAGTGTGCTCTTTCCTGCACCAGCAGGACCGGTCATACCTATGACTGTAGAATTGCCAGGATTCTCAAAGATTTTTTTTAAGAGTTTTTGTGACATGATAGGATCATTCTCCATGATTGTAATTGCTTTGGAGACTGCTCCGCGTTTTCCTTTCTTCAAACTATCTAGTAAATCCATCACGACATATTGCATTAGAGCTGCAATAAAATCTTGATGTCTACTGATACGAATAAATCACAGTGGGTGCAGGCTCACCAGCAGAACGAATCTCAGTTTTTATTTGTAGATCTCCAAAATCAGCGTGTTTTACATCAAATACCACGGGATGAACCTTCCAACCATATTTGGAAGGATTTGGAAATTGTATAATTTCGATGAATTTACTTGATGAAAATACTCTTTGAAACGACTCGTCCATACCTAGAACTTCAAGTACGACAGATTCTGTATTTTGGGATTTGTCAAGAAATGTTACTTGAACATCACCTGATTCATAATAGATGGCATCAACCTCAAATGTATCATATAGTATGGTATTATCATCAGGCAATGCCAGAAACAGTATGAGAATAGCGGTGATGCCCACAAGCAAGATAGCAAATCTTATTTTTTTAGGCATTCTTGAATTCTCGTCTAACAGATTTTAGAAAGTTATAGTTTATTCTGATTCGTTCAAGTACTTGTGTCTGCGTGCGTTCTGCTCCTGGAGATGGATTTTCTCTGAAAAAGTGTCTCACTTCCTGCTCCATACTAGGATCTACAGCAGAAGGTATGCTAGATATTATTCGATTGACAAGTGGATTACCATGTCCAATTTTGTGTTTGAGTGTCTTCCAATTTTGTCTTAGCCATGGCCACAGAATTTTCTTTCCATGTGGATTTGCTGCTATTCTCATCACAGGCAAGTGTACATTTTGTGGGCGTACAGCAGGAGTCATAGCAAAATCCAGTAAATTCTTTAGCAAAGTTTTGTCACCAGAACTAGATACTGCACCAAGAAATCGAATCTTTTCTTCAGCAGTCTTGGCAACTTTGTACATTCTTATCAAATCAGAGTATACCTTAATGCCACCATTCCATGCAGCTACAGAGCAGACAGATTCGATTAAATCAGGTGGAAGAGAGGTTGGTTTCTTTAAGAATTTTTTATACAAGTGAGATGCCTTTTCGGCAACTTCCACATCTCCCATTTTACCCAGTGTGGTTATAATATATCCGCGTAGCAATGCATCGGTGTGTCTGTCTGTGTTTCTAGGTATCCAGCCAATGTTATTAAACAGATGTTTAAAGTAACTTGATGAATGAAATAAAATCTCACGAGAAAATTCTTCATCAATCGTTCTAAAGTATAGATTTGCAAGATTGTTTGCTACATTTACAGATACAAGATAGTTCCGCTCACAATAATATGCGTCAACAAAGTCAAGATAGCTGCGAATATGTTCATCACCGGATATACATAATGAAAATAGATCATTTTGTACTGCCCAACGATCAGTTGGAGTTAATAAATTTTGGTTCATGAGTGTCTTTATATCAGATAGGGTGTTTTTGTCGTATTTTACACGGTAAAAGCCATACTTGCCATAGTTGGCTACAAATCCTTTAGTATTTGGTGGAATCTTTACAGTTGTAGATGTTTTTCTGACGAGTTTCTTGGTGATAGAAGATGACAAACCAATAGTCATAGGTATGGACCACACCTCCGCATCTGGTTTTTTTGTGGGCAATAATGTGTATCTTTGCTGTGCCACATGCAGATTATTCTTATTTCTTGATATCTCTACCAAGGGAAAGCCAGGCTGTGTTAACCAAGAATTGACTATAGATCGTACTGGCAATTTGGATGCTTTACCTATTGCATCCCACAGATTGTCACCAGTAGCATTTCCATATTTAAAATTCTTAAGGTATTGTCTCAATCCCTTTCTGAAATTAGGCTCCCCGACAAAATTCTCAAGCATTCTCAAGATGCATCCACCCTTGTCATATGATATTGCATCAAATATTTCTCTGATCTCTGCAGGAGAATTTACTTTGACATCAATTGCATGTGTTGATTTTAACGAGTCAAGCCACATAGCAGAATTCATTGCAGTCTCAAGGAATTGATCCCACAAATCCCACTCGGGATAAAACATATCAACAAATTTGATTGCCATAAATGTAGCAAAACTCTCGTTAAGCCACAAGTCATTCCACCATTTCATTGTAACTAGATTACCAAACCACTGGTGTGCAATCTCATGTGAGATTACCTCAGCTATAAATTGCTTGGTGCGAGTAGATGATGTGGTGGGATCGTAAAGCAAGATGGTCTCCCTGAATGTTATTGCACCCCAGTTCTCCATTGCACCAGCAGCAAAATCAGGCACTGCAATTAGATCAAGCTTTGGCAGTGGATATTTTATGCCAAAATATTTTTCATAAGATAGTAACAGTTTCTTGCCAAGCTCAAGAGAGAATTTTCCCTTGGATTTGTTGCCCTTTGTTGTAATTATGCGTATTTTGGTTGTACCAGCTTTGCCTGAAAGATATTCAAATTCACCAACACCCAAATAGACAAGATATGTAGACATGATGGGAGTTCTTGCAAATTTGTGGATCGACTTTCCATTAGTTTGTGTCTTGGATATGATGGGCATGTTAGAAATGGCACTGAATTTTCTGTCAGTAATTATTGATATGTCAAAGGTGGCCTTTGCTGCAGGTTCATCCCAACATGGGAAAGCACGTCTTGCGTCGGCCGCTTCAAATTGAGTGGTTGCAAGGAATTTAGTTTGTGAGCCAACGGTGTATTTGCTTCGGTAAAAACCTAATAATCTGTCATTAAGAATTCCGCGGAATTTTATGTGGATAGTGGCAGTGCCGTTGATTTTTTCAGCTAGTCGGATTTGTAGCTCTTCATTTTTTTTGTCTGTTTGTGTAATGCATTGTATAGTTCGCTGAATAGTACTTATGCTGCACGATTCTATCTTGAGTTCAGCACAATGTAGGGTAATAAGATCTGTAGGTTTTGTAACTTTAATTGTTATTTTTTCAGTGCAGATAAAGACAAATTTATCAAGATCAGGCTCAAATACCAGATGATAATTTTTGGGAATTACATTCACATAAATGATTTCAGCTATACGCTTTATGTAGATTTAGAATAGACAATTTTGAAAAGATTAATTGCATGGTACGCAAGGTATATTATCAATATAAGAAGCAATCCCCAATTACAGTTAGCCCAAATGTGCCTCAAATTAAGTTAATCTAGTAAAAATGCACCTATGTTAACCATCCTGCCGTTTTATTGTAATCTGTCGTGATTCGCTTTCGTTCCATGCCTAGTACACATTGATAAGATTTATAGCTGACGCTAGGCCATGAAAAATGCAGATAGACGCGAATGGCCTAGCCTGCAC
>CAZIHR010000094.1:0-6748 GCA_964538885.1 uncultured Nitrosopumilaceae archaeon | reverse complement strand
CCTCTGGAGTATTCGTAGAGTTTATGCCGCCGCGTATCTTCCTATGCACTGCGATCTCGCGCAGCCCGCGTTCTGCCGCATTGTTCGTCGGTGGGACGCGCGGATCTAACACGAATGTAAATAAATTAGGTAGCGATTTTTGAGCTTGACCGTGAACGACTTGAGTAGTGAATTGCCGCCGTATTTTGATATCCGCAGAGTTTATGCGTAATCGACTAGAAAATTTTTTTTTTGGTGTGGACCCCGCCAAATTAAGAACGCTTGATTGGAAACAGATTTTGCTTGGCAGGGAAGCTGAAAAGCAACGAGTAGTAAGAGACGAACCACAAAGGATAAGATTCTGATCGTGATGGAGTTCTTTGAGACAGACATCAAGATGTCTGATTTGTACCGCAAGTACAACGTCAGTCAGGGCACCTTCTCCAAGTTGAAGTCCCGGTTTATTGAGGGTGGGAAGCGATCAATTGAGGCACATGGCTCATCGGAGATTATACTGCACAGGCGGGAGACGGACAAGCTCAAAACGATAATTACAGAACAAGTCATCGTCATCGAGGAATTGAAAAAAAGCTGGGAGGGCCGGACAAGATGACACTCATCCGACTGACAAAGCAAATGTCTGTGAGAAAGGCGTTGTCCTACATGGGCGCGTCACGGAGTATGCTGTACTATACACCGGTGGACAAAAAGAAGCAGACGGACCTTGACAAGCAGGTTGCCGATGTGGTCGAAAAGATCAGTACGGAACGTCCCGCGTACGGGACGCGTAGGCTGGCGGCTGCCGTATCGCGTGAGATCAAAAGGCCGGTCAACCGCAAGTAGGTGCAGAGAATATGCCGAGAAACGGGGACTGATTGCGCCGATTACGATCAAAAAAGAGGCCATAAAGCACGGATCCCGCAAGGTGGTTGCATCACGCCCCTATGAGATCTGGGAAGTAGACATCATGCACATCCCAGAAGGAGAGTCGTGGGCGTACTGTTATACGGTGCTAGATGTCTTTACGCGCGAATGGACCGGATATGCACTCAGCACCACAGCGACCGCGACAATGGCAGTCGAGGCACTGCTTGACGCACTGTATAGTCACCTCAGTGCAGATCCCGCCCGCCTGACGATACGCAGTGATTACGGCCGCCAATACACAAGCAAAGAATTCAACACAGCCATCAAGGCCCTAGGTCTAAAACATGAGTACATATGGTACAAGACACCGCAGCAGAACGGTCATCTTGAATCATTTCACGGCAAGCTCAAGTTTGAGTATGTATGGCCAGAGGATTCAGAATCGTTCCAGTAGGCAGAGAAGATCGTGCTGGGGGCATTCATTGACTACAACCAGTGGTGGTTGGATTCGGCGATCGGATACATGCCGCCGGCCGAGTTTGCAGAAAAATGGTACAAGGTCAGATCGACTGAGGCATTATATCTGAAATTTCAAAACTCAGAACACGGTGAATCCAGAATAACCTGAGTGTGTACTGTTGGACTAGCGAATTTATATGGGTGTATCGGATACATGACATGTCAATAATCCCGAACGTGAATGAAGACGATCCGAATTGGCGTTTTGCAGAAATGTTCAGGACATTCTTAGAGAAAGGCATCATGGCAAGTACATACAAGGCAGTGTTTCTACGCACTCTTACGGACATAGGCCAGTACGACGTTGAAAATAATCTAATTGGCAAAGAATGGATTGAACATGACGGTGATAAAATAAGATTGAAACTTGACTTTGTAGCAGCTCGTCTTGCTAAGTACTATTGGGACATGGAGATTGCATTTAAAATGCGTCACACTCCCAAAAAAATGGCCGACGTAACCAACCCTGATGCAGATATTAGAATAATCAAGATTATCAGGGACGAACAAATGAAGGCAATGAAAGAAAACGCGATAAATGCCATAAATGGGATGTCGTTTGAAGATATACAGAGCAACAGACGAATACGTCACGTGTTAGGCAATCTACGTTGTGACAGCCCTCCGACGTTAGAAGAACTTTCATCTGAAAAAATGGCAGAGTTCAGGAAGCGTGTAATCAAATTTGCAATGCAGGAAGTGTTGAATCATCTGCCAAATGACATGCCGAATCTGTATACTATGATAAAGGGACAGACCTACATACTACTTGACTCAGATATAATAGGATTCATGAAGAACTATGCTCCAATAATAAGAAAAGCTCTCAACTATGTACTTGCAACTCATCTAGAAAAAAACAACCCTGAGGCACGACACATTGCCACAAAGATAAATGAAGAATTGATGTTTGATAAGAAGATGGAGGTAATCCAACAATTGGAGATCAAGATCAAGCATATGTCTTCACACAAGGCATCGAACACAACCTCGGTCGTGAAACCAATGGATCAAAAACAGAGAACGTAGTGGAAAGTTCATGCTTATATCCAAGACGTTTCTTACAGGGTGAATACGGCGCGCGCCGACGGATACGGAGATGTGTCAAGAATGAGCTTTGAGAATTTAGTCCTAAAGAGTGCGTACGACTCTGACGAAGACAACATTTTAGATGATTTTTACATTCCGCTGATCTCTATGACCATGCGCTATGATCGGTTGGCGGGATATTTTTCATCCACTGTTTTGGCCATGACTGCAAAAGGTATGGCCAATTTTATACGGAATAACGGTAAGATGCGGCTAGTCACCTGTGTGCAGCTAACAGAGCAAGACAGAAAGGCAATAGAAAGCGGGCTTGCAGAACCGGAGGAGGCAATATCCAAAATCATGATGACTGGCCTAGACTTAGCGGATCAGATCCAAAGAGATCATGTGGCGGCGCTTGCATGGATGATAGCACAGAAAAATTTGGAAATAAAGATCGCAGTACCCGTCAAAGAAGATGGTGTATTCGTCACTGAGATGCTTGATAAGGATTCAGTGTTTCATCAAAAGGTCGGCATACTGCAAGATGCCAATCATAACGTGGTGACGTTCAGTGGTTCAGTAAACGAGACTAAAAAGGCATGGATAGGCAACATCGAGGAATTCAAGGTATTTTGCAGTTGGAAATCGGGTCAGAGTGAATATGCCTCCACGGATGCCAAGAAGTTTGAAAAGTTTTGGTATGGATTATCCAAAAACACCAAAGTGTTTGATCTACCTACTGCAATCAGGGAACATCTGTTAAGCAACGCACCAAAGTCGATCGACGAAGCTGTTGCAAAGATTACCCACAAAATCACTCCCCCTACTCTGCGTGATTATCAGAAAGAAGCCGTAGATAGATGGCTAGAAAACAACCGGCGAGGCATATTTGAGATGGCTACTGGAACCGGCAAAACCCATACCGCGATATCTTGTATACAAAAAATAAATGCAGAACAAGAGCGTAACCTAGTTGTAATCACGTGTCCGTATAGACATCTGATAGTTCAATGGACTGAGGAGCTCCAAAAGTGGGGAATGGACGATGTCGTACGGGCCGATAGCGCGAACTTGAGCTGGAAGCAAGATATAGGCGAGATGATCAGTCATCTTAATGATGGAATCATAGACAACGGAATCATAGTTACGACTCATGATACGTTTTCGAGGGAGTTATTCATCGATATTATACGGCACCTCAAGGTTAGGTCATTTTTGGTGGCAGACGAGGTCCATAACTTGGGTGCTGAAAAAAGATCTGAGGGACTCTTGGACGCTTATACCCTGAGACTCGGACTCAGCGCCACACCTGAGAGATATCTTGATGATGTGGGTACTCAAAAAATATTCGATTACTTCGACAGGGTGGTGTACAAGTTTGATCTGGATAGAGCCATACGAGACAACCATCTCACACATTACAAGCTGTTCCCACATATTGTATATATGACAGATGACGAGTCGGAACAATATTATGATTTTAGTAAACAACTCGCAATCGAAAGATCAAAAAAAGAGCCAGATTTCGATCGCATACGAAAGCTAAACATCCAAAGATCTAAAATAATAAAAGTAGCAAAAAACAAAATTGATAAATTCGAGGAAATTCTAAGAAATATGCTAGAAGATAATAATGGTCTAGATCACTGCCTTGTATACTGCGCGCACAACAACCAGCTTGATGATGTGGCCGCTATACTACACAAGATGAAGATCATATTTCATAGGTTCACAATGCGTGAGACTCCAGAAGATCGTAAAAAACTCCTGTTGGAATTCAACGACGGAACAAAAGATGTCCTAATCGCCATCAAATGTCTAGATGAAGGAGTTGATGTACCGTCCACCCATACTGCCATAATACTTGCAAGTTCGCATAATCCGAGAGAATTTATACAAAGACGCGGTCGATTACTGAGAGTATATCTAGGAAAAAAATATGCGACGATACACGATCTGATCGTACTGCCCAAGAATCTTTCATCGCAAGTGCCTACAGAGTCAGAGAAATCCGCAATACTGGGCGAGTTGGGGCGATTGCAAGAATTTGCCGACTCCTCAGACAACCCTGAGATCAGCAGAAATTTAATACAAACTCTTATGAACCGGTATGGACTATCGTAGGTGACTGAGCATGTCTATTAATCCGCTTATACACGAAAAGCTGCACCAAAGCGTGCCAAAACATGACATACGTAACTTTATCGAAGAGATATTAGAGATAGAGCGCACCCACAAAGCCAGACACGGCAAAAAAGATGAGTATAACAAAGCTCTGACAAAACACGTTAGGAAGGAATAGGTGGTGGTCAACCAGAACTATGGTCTAAGCTCCTTGGAGATTGAAAACTTTAGGCAATACCGCACCACAACGATCAAATTTAGCCAAGATCCCAACAGGTTATTTACCATCATCAAAGGCGCCAATGGTGCGGGCAAGACAAACATAATGAACGCCATAACATGGTGTCTTTATGGGATGGAAAAGCACTTAGATGATGATGAAAAAGATCTACCCATAATCAACACACGAGCGCTGAAGGAAAGCCTAGGCAGACAGATAAACATGCGCGTTGCACTCCTGCTAGCAGATAGCGATGGTGACAAATTTAAGATTGAGAGAAAGCTTACCTTGTATCGTATAGGCGCCGCGGACAGCATGACACTTGACAAGTATAATGGAGTCACTATACCGAGCGGCTATACTCCTGAAACCAGCCAATCATTTCAATGGTACGATAATGGTGGTGGGGGATGGAAGACAACCGATTACTTTGACAAAAGCGTAAAAGAGATATTGCCAGAGGATCTTGCAACTTATTTTCTTTTTGATGGGGAAAAGCTAGAGGAATTTTTTGACCAAGAAGACAACACAAAGAAAGGAATAGAAGATGTATCACAGATAGGTGTGGTGGAAGACACCATTGAAACCCTAGACAAAATAACAAAACAAAAACGCAAGGACGTCAAGGATCTTGAGCCGCAAGCTAAGAGATATAATGATGAAAGGATTGCTATGGAAGAAAAACTGAACGCGATCAAAGACCAGATATCTAAACTTACTAAAACGAAAGCGAGTACGAAAAAGCGCATAGATGATATTGAATCAGATATCAAGAAAGCCGGAGGAGATGTTGGGGAGTTGCAGGAACAAGCAAACCTACTCAATGATCGTATCGAACAATACCAAGAACAGTATGATGATGCCAAGTCTAAGCTTATCGAGCATGCCTTGGATCAAATACCGGACATACTCATGCAGGACGCCATATCCCAAGCTCTGGAACACATGGCAGTCAAGACTAAAAAGGGCATATTGCCGCCCAAGATCAGGGATACATTCATTCAAGAGTTGTTAGATCGAAAGGAATGCATATGCGGCAACGATATCTCTGATGGCAAACCTCGCATGAAAATAAGCAACATGTTACATGATGCACAATATTCACAAATAAGCGACATTTGTAATGAGCTCAAGTATGAGCTAAGCCCACACCTCTCCACTGATGGGATGATAGAAGACTTGAAAAAGCGACAAAGTGGTATACTAAGTCTCAAAAAAAAAATAGTTGATCACACCAACCAGCTTGAAGAGTGTGAGGCAAAGATTGGACGTACAGGGGGGGAGTCCACAAAGAAACTCGCAGAAGAAAAAGATTGTCTCAGAGAAGAACTAGATGCCAAAATCTTGAAGCTAGGATCATTATGCAATGAGGAAAAGGGACTGAAGAGAGATCTAGATAATGTGACAGATAAATATGATAGGGAGCTCAGAAAATCCAAAAAACACATATGGCTTAGCCGTCAGCTGAAGTTTTGCAATTCTGCATTGGAGGGCTTAGAAATCGTAAAAAATGAATTGCTCGAAGACGTGAGGGAGAAAGTGGAACAACACACAGAAGAGTACTTTTTCAAATTTCTTTGGAAAAAGGATACATATGACGGGGTTTCAATAGGATGTGACTACAGGATAACTGCTCATCACGTTGATGGCTATGATGCCCGAACAGTTTTGGCCAAGGGGGAAAAACTTGTACTAGCACTATCTTTTATGGCTGCACTGCGTAAGATAACTGGATTTGGATTTCCGCTGATCATAGATACGCCGTTTGGGCGGGTCTCGGGAGAACCAAGACACAACATCGCCCAATTTCTCCCCAACTTCTTGGAGAATACACAAGTGACGTTATTGGTGACCGACTCCGAATACCAAGCCGAGATCAAAGACGATGATAACCAACAAAAATTTCCGGCAATACGTGATACTATAGGCAGGTATGTTGGACAAGAATATGAGATACGCTTCGCAGAAGGCAAATCGGACGTGGTGACGAAAAATTGACCGATACTAAGA
>CAZIHR010000093.1:0-6768 GCA_964538885.1 uncultured Nitrosopumilaceae archaeon | reverse complement strand
GATTGTCAATTAAATCATGTGTGAGGTGGCAAACATTGCAATGCAGTATGATCCCAAGATGAAAGCAATCTACGAATCTGCCAGAAAAAGACATGCAGACAAGCACGCCTTGGCCATTGTTGTGGTGGCCAACAAGATGGTAACCATAATGTGGCACATGCTGCACACTAGATTGCCATATCAATCCCGTAATGATAAACTATACCAAAAGAAGCTCCGCACCATGAAACGTGCCGGTTAGACCATTCGCGTCTATCTGCATTTTTCATGGCCTAGCGTCAGCTATAAATCTTATCAATGTGTACTAGGCATGGAACGAAAGCGAATCACAACAGATTACAATAAAACGGCGGGATGGTTAACATAGGTGCATTTTTACTAGATTAACTTAATTTGAGGCACATTTGGGTTAACTGTATACTCTAGAATATTGAAATTTATCTATGATTTACAAACCATGCTTTCATCGTTCTACCCATTCACGTTTTGCCAACTCCAAGACATCATGATATGCACTTGGAATTATGGCGTGTGTGCGTTGGAGCAGCTGCCAAAATGCCGAGTCCAGCACATAGGTGTGTGCCCAATCACTCTCATTTCTGATTGACCTTCCGCACCCCTGCAGAGTCTTCATCACTGCCTGTGAGTCAAACCATAGTGGGTGTCTCTGCCTCTTAATTGAATTTCTCTTGTCATTCAGATCTGGATATGGTACCTTTGCAATGATCTGGAACCTTGACATCTCATCCACCAGATCAACTCCCTCCCACAGAGATGATGACAATAAAACGCTGTCATCTATCTTTTTGTGTTCTTTAATTACCGCATCCTGTGTCTTGCCGCCCTTGTTGATGGTATGGCACTGGCGTATTCTCTTTTGATTTTTTTGGGACAACTTGTTTTCTATCTCATCACATCTTGCCTTTGATGATGTTAAAATTAATCCCCTGCATGGATTGCCATCAAGTATCTCATCTATCTTACTAATCATACGTTTCCTGTCATTTGGAGTACATCTCATTCCCTGTGCTCCGCAGAAATCAAACTGTATCTTTCTGTTTTTCATCTCAAACGGTGATCTACTTATTTCAATCAGATCTACTTCTGACTCTTTAAAACCCATATTTTGACAAAAGCTCTTTCTGTCAATTGTTGCAGACATGAATATCTGATTCTCACTTTGAAAAAACGATTGGACGAACTTTGCTATCTCAATGGGTTTGACTGAAATTCTGGAAAACTCACCAGTAATTTCCTCCCTCACAACATCATTTACTATATAATTTTCTTTGTCACTTTCTATCATGCTTCCAACCCGTGAAACCCTTTCAAGTTCGGTTTCGTATTCGGCCTGTTTTTTGTAATTTGTCTCTTCATCTTCTTCCATCTCTCTAAGAAGGCGTGCATAAGATACTCTCATACTGTCAAGTAACCCCAGTATACCATCAATGCTGTCAAGCTTGAACTTGTCCGGATTCATCTTACAGTCTGCCAACTGTTTTTTTGTTATGGTGATGCCGACAAATCCCAGAATCTGATCTTCTATCTTGTGTGCCTCGTCAAATATGATTACCTGTTTTCCCATATATTCTACATATGATGTACGGTTCAGCATAAGTTGAAAATAGCCATGATAGTTCCACGTTGAATGATCTGATGTGAGGGCCTCAAATTTGGCTTGATAGTATTCGCACGGGTCATTCATGCTACCACCACCTGCAACCATTCTTATGTCTGGCTTGAATTTGCAAAAGATCGGCTTTCCAGTCTCATCTTTACCTTCATTACATTGTCCTTTCTCACATGTGTGTCCCTCACTCATGGCAAGTACCCTGTCGTCAATCTTTTTTCTCTTCATGATCTTCAGACATGGATAATTTGTCTGACCCTTGACTGGTTTTAGCATTGGATAATCTCTGCTGTACTGATCTTGTAGCTGCTTTTGGGCGGTTATCACAAACGAAGATCCTAGATGCTTAGCTATGGTAATTCCTATGGGTGATTTGCCCACGCCGGTGGGGGCCGAAATTATGATTTTGTCGTATGACTTGAGCGAGTCCTCCACCTTATTTAGGATGTCTATCTGTACGTCTCGTGGAGTGAAACTTTCTGGGAATTTGTCTAAAATAGGCAAGACGAATTATCACCTTGTTGTAGTTGTATATGTAATTAAATGATACAATTTGATTTGTCCATTCTAAGAAATCTCAAATTTGCCGTGCTGTAAATCATGATATTATCGCGTACCTATTGTTGCGGTTGATGTTTCCTTTATACCTTCTTTGCTTACCAAAATTTTGGGCAATAAACTCTTATCTTGTATGGTTTGTACCCGTATTGTGGAAATTACTGTTAAGCAGATGTACCATATTGAAAATAAGGGACATGGGATGGGTTTCCTGAAGAAATTCATGATGGAAAACGCCGGTGCCGCTGCAGTTAAATTACTGATTGAAAAGTTTGGCAATCCCCATTCAAAAAAGATTTTGATATTTGCAGGATTGGGAAACAACGGCGGTGACGGGCTGGTAATGGCCAGACATCTGGCCGGCTACAGTGCCACAGTCACTGTAATTCTTTTGGGCTTTCCTGAGAAGATCAAGACAGAAGAGAGTACGTGGAATTGGTCCATCTTGAGTAAAATGCCGTCGGTGCAACTAATTTCGGGCCAGACATTCAATATAGATATGACTCCAGATATTATAATAGATAGCATCTTGGGAACTGGAATCTCCGGGGAGATCAGAGAGCCATACATTTCAGCAATAAATTACATCAATGGTGCCAACTGCTTCAAATTTTCAGTGGATGTGCCATCTGGAATGGATCCGCAAACAGGTGATACTGCAAATATGTTTATCAGAGCCGACATGACAGTCACGTTCCATAAAATGAAGCAGGGCATTCCAAAGAGACCGGATCTTACAGGCATGTTACATGTTGAGAAGATCGGCATCCCTCCCGAAGCAGAGGAAGGCATCCTATGAAGATTCATCAAATACAAGTAGGCAGCATGCAAAACTTTACCTACATAGTGGAAGATGAAGATACCGACCAGGCAATAATTATAGATCCATCGTGGGATTTGATGGAGCTTGAACTGGTCATCAAGCGCAACAATCTCAAAATTAAATATATTATTAATACACACCATCATTTTGATCATACACTTGGAAATGCAGGAATGATAAATTCCACCGGGGCCAAAGTCATCCAACATGAATACTCTGAGTTGAATTACGATATTTCTGTTCGGGACGGCGACATTATCGAATTTGGGGGTTCAAGTTTGAAGGTACTACACACGCCTGGACATTCCAGAGACAGTATCTGTCTTATTGGTGATGGCATCATATTCTCTGGTGATACCTTATTTGTGGGAAACTGTGGCAGAGTCGACCTTCCCGGTGGAAGTTCAAGAGAATTATACCACAGCTTGTTTGACATCATATATTTCCTTGATGACTCTCTTGTAATTTATCCGGGGCACAATTATGGCTCCTCCCCCACCTCCACAATTGGCAAGGAGAAGGCATCAAATCCCATATTACAGAAACGTCAAGAACAGGAATTTGTCAACATGATGGGATAATGATATATCCTGACAACTTTGAGTTCTTTGGGAATTCAGCCAAGAGTGAAGATTTTATCGCAGAGACGGGAAGAAATTTTCTGTTCTCGTTTGTCATGTCATATACTGCAACATGTGAGATTCCAGGAATTACGTTTGCTGGTGCAGACAAAAACTCTCTGAAACTCACACCAGCAGCTGATGCCGAATATATTCATTATGGAAGTTGTAAAATCGTTGACAAAATACCCATGACGCCTGACGGCAAGCCCACCCCCGCATTATTGACCAAGACTGCCCTAGAATCAGCTAGTATCCCACATGTAACAATTGATGCAGGCACAAGCGTTTCACCAAAATTACCCTATATTAATACGGGACTGATTCCAGGAAAAAACATCGCCGTCGAGTCTGCCATGCCAAATATGATGGTCTCACGTGCAGTTGACTATGGTCGAATTGTGGGACGCACCCTTGCATCTATTACAGATTGCCTAGTCATAGGGGAGAGCATCCCCGGCGGAACCACCACTGCACTTGCAACGTTGCGGGGTCTAGGATTCAAGGCACGAGTAAGCTCTAGTATGACAGACAATCCCATATTGCTGAAAAACAAAGTTGCCAACATGGCATTGACAAGAGTGCAATCGGATAATCCTTATGAAATAGTTGCAAAGGTTGGTGACCCCATGATAGCGTTTATTGCAGGAATGCTCAGCTCTGCATCTATGGTAACTAAAGTGATGCTTGCAGGTGGGACGCAGATGGCAGCAGTATTAGGATTTGCATCCAAGATCGGCTTTAATGAAAAAAATACTGTGCTTGGCACAACTTCATATATACTAGATGACCAAACAGCAGATATTCAAAGTCTTGTATCAGAAATTGTAGACGTTGCCATAATATCGGTAAATCCGGGGCTGAAAAATTCCGAGTTTCCGGGATTAAAGGCATATTCTGAAGGATTCGTCAAGGAAGGAGCTGGTGCAGGAGGCACAGTAATTTCATCAATGCTCAAGACAGGAAACACGTCTAAACAATTTTTGGATCTTGTGCAACGCGAGTATCGTCGAATCTTTACTTGACTGTGACTGATTTTGCCAAGTTTCTTGGATAGTCTGGATCCGTATCTTTTTCCAATGCGGCATAATATGCAAGTAACTGTATTGGGACTATTTCTGATATTACATGTGCAAGCTCATCAGCTTTTGGAATTTTGATCCAGTGATCATATATGTCACTTTGCATATCAGAGATTCCTATGATCTTTGCACCTCGTGCCTTTATCTCTCTTGCATTAGTTATGGTATCTGCATATGTCGAATCAACCGGATTGATAATAACTGCAAACACACTAGGATCAACTAGAGCCATTGGACCATGTTTTATCTCGCCACCTGCAACTCCCTCAGCATGAATGTATGCCAACTCTTTGAGCTTTAGGGCGGCTTCGGCAGCTATCGGATAGTGAATTCCTCTTCCAAGTACATAGATGTCAGATACTTTTTTGATGTTGTGAGCAATCTCTTTGATGTGTGATTGCCTATTCAATATTTCAGTTATATGGTGTGTGATAGTTTCAAAATTGATCTTGAGGTTGTGATCAGTTATTTTGTATAATAAATTGTAAAGAATTGCTATCTGTGATGTAAAACTCTTTGTGGCAGCAACGCCTATCTCCGGCCCACAGTTCATTCCCACCACTACATCTGATTCCCTAGCAAGAGAGGATGTGAGTTGGTTCACTATGGAGACTATCTTGCACCCTTGTTCTTTTGCTATATTTACTGCATCTAGTACATCTGCACTCTCTCCGCTCTGTGACATGGCAATCAGTGTTGAGTTGGGTTCGGGTACGCCAGACAAAAAGGGCAACTCGCTTGAAATTACTGGCTCTGCTTTTATCTTTGCATATTTTGCTAGAATGTATCTTCCAAGTAGAGCAGCATGATAACTTGTACCGCTTCCTGTAATGTATATACAATTTGAGTTTTTGATCAGTGATGCGGCCTTTGTGGTGTTGTCTTTGTATTTTCCAGCTCTTGCTATTGTCATGGGTTGTTCTGAAATCTCTTTTATGGTATAGTGGGCGTAATCTCCTTTGTACGAATCGGCAAATTCTTTTGAGACCTTGGTGATGTGCCAGTTGATCTTGTTGCCAGCAAAGTCTATAATTTCAAGATGTCCGGAATTAATTATGACTAAATTCCTGTTGTTTATGTATATTGCATCATCTGTTTGCTCAATGAATCCAAGTACATCACTTGAAAGAAAATAGCTTTCTTTGCCTACTCCTAATATGAGCGGCTTGTGTACTCGGGCAGCTGTAAGCTGGCCGCCTTCAAACATTGCTACGAACGCATAATGACCACTAATTTCAGAGACTGTCTTGAGCATTGTATCTCTGATGGATCTGGTGTAATTGTAATTCTTTTGTAAAAGGTTTGCAATGATTTCACTGTCTGTTTGACTTTGGAATGTGTATCCGCCATCTTCCAATTCATATTTTAGTTCTTCAAAATTGTCTATAATTCCGTTGTGGACAATTGCAATTTTTCCCGAATTACTTAAATGTGGATGTGCGTTTATGTGGGTGATTTTTCCATGTGTGGCCCATCGTGTATGTCCTATTCCAACACTACCTTGTAGTGTGTCAAGGTGTAGTTTGGAATTGACATCGCCAACTCTGCCTGTACCTTTCTTCAATTTTATTTGATTGTTTGACTCTGTAGCTACTCCGACACTATCATATCCGCGATATTCCATTCTTTTTAGGCATTTGATAAGAACTGGGGCTGCCAGATTTTTTCCCATATATCCGATAATTGAGCACACGGATAGATTTTGTTTGTTGGGTTTATCATCGTTCTCATTATTTTGTCAGATTTTTGTTGGTTCATATATCTCAGTGTGTTGTGAGAGGATTATACTATCACAATATGTAAAATTGTGTTTTTAGGAATTATAGAAGCGATTCTCAATTAGCCATATTTCATTAACGGACCTCAAAAGATCCAAATAGTATCGCCAACTAAGCATATTTTATGTCTGTATATGAAAGATTATCAAAAAATCCCACCACTGTTCCAGTCCCCCCTGAGTATTTCTGTCGAGGAATGTAATGCGATAGTGGAAAAAATAGAGAAAATATATACAAAAGCAGAGAAGAAACGCCTCTCAAGAAAAAATAGGAAACG
>CAZIHR010000092.1:0-13716 GCA_964538885.1 uncultured Nitrosopumilaceae archaeon | reverse complement strand
TGGGGTGCGGCCACCAACCGCTGACCCGAATGGATAGATGTTCGAAATTCATTCTACCTGACACCGCAGTGTAGTGCTCCCTAGGAGACACCATGCACGAATCTGTCTAATCCTTATAAGAAAGGCATATGGATAATGCATATGTGACATGTGCATACCACTGATTACCTGTTACTATAACTGTCCCAAAAACAAAACATGCAAGATGACATTACCTGATATTCATACAAAAATAGCTATCGTGAAAACACAAAAACATGCAAGACAAATTTACAAGACTCCAGTGCACCACACTGTTCAGTGAATCCATAAAATCAAAATACACAAAAAAGAACTATGACTCACATCTGGCACAATTCCAGAAATTTGCGAATATACCCTCTACAAATGATCTAGCAGCCATCCATCAAGATACCCTACAATATCTTTTGGAAAACTATCTCATAGAATTGAAACAAACAGCAAATCCAAACTCTATACCCTCAAAGTTTCAGGGAATCAAACATTTTTGCATCATGAACAGAATACACATTGATTGGGATATCATATATCGAATGTTTCCACGCAGACAAATAACTCAGACCCTCAGGTCATACACTAACAAAGAAATCTGCCAATTGCTGGCAAACTCTAATAGTGTTAGGGACACTGCTCTCATACATTTTCTAGCATCCACAGGTGCAAGAATCGGTGTGTTTGATCATGGGCTCACACTTGGACACATCCAAAATATGCCATACGGATGCAAGGCAGTAAGGCTCTATGCTAGAGACGTGGAGGAGTACTGGGCGTTCCTCACTCCACAAGCATCAGAGGCTTTGGACACGTACCACAATTGTCGCAAAGGTGAGAAATTCAATGATGATACTCCAATCTTTGCTACAAGAGGCATAAACCCAAGGCCGCTCACATGGAATGGGGCAAGATCTGCCATATACAGAATCATAGCAAAAAGTGACTTATCCCGTCACAAGAGCAACGGTCGCTACAATGTACAAGCAGACCACGGATTCCGTAAGAGATTCAATACCATACTGAAACTGGACAGCTCCGTAAATCCCAACGTTGCAGAAAAACTGCTGGGCCACAAGAATGGTCTAGATGGAGTATACTTTACACCCACCATACAAGATCTATTTACCGAGTTCAGCAAAGTCATAAACAAGATCGAGATACGAGCAGTTACATAATAAAACAAGAGATCATTTTGTGGTAATATAACTCCACAATTTTTTTATCCGTCTCAACATTTTTATTTCCTTGATCAGGGCATATGGGATTACTCTAGTAATTGTTGTATATGTACAAAGTTTGAGTGGCATCCATAATATTCTACTGTCTTCAACTCTTACAATATTTCATCTACCGTTACACATTTGTGATGTAGATATACTGTACCAATCATTATGGAAGGCACGACTGCAAAGCTACTTGAGATGATCCAAAAATCAATTGCAAAAACAGTAACTGCAAAGAAGATAGGAGTGGCCTTTTCTGGTGGTGTTGATAGCTCCCTAATTTCCAAGATTTGCTCTGACATGAATTTTGATATTATCCTGTTGACAGTAGGATTTTCAGCATCACATGATATTTTATTTGCAAATAAAGTGGCCAATCTACTACATCTGCCACACAAGTCCCTTGAGATTGACCCTGAAACATTTCCAGACATATCAAAGAGAATCAGCAAGAAAATTAATACGCCAAATTTGTCGTGGGCTGAGAACTGTATTGCATTTTATTACATCTCAAAACTTGCACGTCATCTTGGGCTAAATATGGTGATTACTGCAAACGGCATTGACGAGCTATTCTGTGGCTATGATGTATACAGAAAGATATTTTCCCAAGGCGATTCGGGCATTGCTGATACAATGGATGCAAAACTGGAAAATGAGATTGCAATGTTAAAAGCAGTTAACTTTATCTCATCCGAGTTTAACGTACAGATAGTTCAACCGTTGCTTGCAACAGAATTCATCCAATATGCCAAAACCGTTCCCATATATGAGAAGATCCGTGGACCTGATGACTTGCTTCGCAAACATGCAATCAGAAAGCTTGCACGCAAAATGGGAGTGCCAAAGATATCATACTCTAAGAGAAAGAAGGCATTACAATATGGCTCCAAAATTCACAAGATGCTGCTAAAGACTAGATGAGTCCCCTTATCTGCTTTTGAACTGACCTGTGTACGTTTCTTATGATTATATGTGATGCACCTAGGTGACGCTCTGGAGAAAAAATCTTGTCTATTTCGTCTGTTGATAATAGTGAGAATGCCTTATCTTCCTTGATTGCATCCATATACTGTATTCCTTTCTCTTTGGCCTCAAATGCCACTCTCTGTACATCTCTGTATGCCTCAAACCTCGGCACCCCCTTTCTTATCAACGCCTCTAGAACAAACTCGGCAAAAATCTGTCCTTTGGTCATGTACAGGTTTTCTACAATTCTCTTCTCATCGACTTTGAGATTTGAGATGACTCTGATCATTGTCTCTAACATCTCGTCTACAATTATCGATACTGTAGGAATCACGAATCTCTCATTTGCAGAATTGGAAAGGTCTCTTTCGTGCCACAGTGGAATGTTCTCAAAGGTTATCCCAACATGACTACGCAACATCCTTGCAAGTGATGACACCCTCTCACTTTTGATGGGATTTCTCTTCACCGGGACGGCACTACTACCCATCTGGCCTCTTTTAAAATATTCTGACACCTCGCCTATCTCAGTTCTCTGCAAGTTCCGTATCTCCACTGCAATCTTTTCCAGAGTCGCGCCAACAAGTGCCATCTCAAAGACGTATTCAGCATACCTCTCTCTAGGTACTACTTGAGTTGCTACCTTAGCTGGATTAAGTTCTAATCGTCGTGCAACGCGTCTTTGTACTTTGAGCGATTTTGCCCCCATCAATGAGCCCGTGCCAACCACTCCAAGTATCTTACATATCAGAATCCGTTTCTTTATCTCTTTTATTCTTTGTATGTGTTCGGCCATCTCTGCTGCCCAGTTTGCAAATTTCAGGCCAAAAGATATGATGCTTGCGTGTTGTCCATGAGTCCTTCCAGCAGCTGGCATGCTGCCATACTTGACAGCATCTTCTGCAAGAATCCGGGCCAGTCTTGCCACCTTGGACTCTATTATTCTCAAAGCATCTCTCATCTGCATGGAGTTGCTCGTGTCAACCAAGTCGTTGCTTGTAAGTCCATAATGTATCCATGGTTTTGCGTCTTTTGGACATCTCTGGCCCAGTGCTTCTACTAGAGCTGCAGTGTCGTGGTCGCTCTTTTTTTCCAATCGTTTTACAGTTCTTGCGGTAATTTTTCCCGATTTTGTAGCTGCCAGTATGATTTTACCAACTTTTTTTGGTATTATGCCCAGCTCACTTTGTGAGATGGCAGCTGCTCCTTCTATCTCCAACTGACAATCTATCTTGTTCTGCTCGCCAAAGATTTTCATCATCTCTTTTGTCCCGTAACGACCCCCGTCTATCGGTAGAATTGCCAACAATTTTTTCATAACACATCAAAAAATAAACCTATTTCTTTGGACTCAATTTGAGCAAGCGACTATCGTATGGTGGTACAAGCCGTAATATGTAGGCCAAGAATATTGTATTATATCCGTATTGTATTACTTATGATTTAAATTGTCTTCATGTTGATTTTTACCTGATCTCATGCCCCCAACAACTCCACACAAAATAGGGGAGAACCAATATCAGATAGATGCAGACTTGAATGCAGGAATGAGAGTTCCAGTAAGGATTTACGCTGATGAAAACCTGCTTCACAAGATGCTTTCAGACAGGACAATCTTACAGGCACGAAATGTAGCATCCATTCCCGGCATTGTTGGGCAGAGCGTAGTTTTGCCTGATGGTCACGAGGGATACGGGTTTCCTGTTGGTGGTGTGGCTGCAATGGATGCAGAAGAAGGCATGATAAGCCCAGGTGGAGTGGGTTATGATATTAACTGTGGAGTACGACTTTTGCGCTCGAATCTCACCGAGGAGAATGTCCGTCCCAAACTAAAAAAGCTTGTAAATGATCTCTTTGCATCTATTCCATCTGGTGTAGGTTCCAAGGGTGCCGTCAATCTCAACCCTTCACAACTAGATGAGGTGCTAGTACGTGGTGTCAACTGGGCAATAGACAATGGATATGGAAACAAAGGTGATGCAGATGTATGTGAAGAGAATGGAAACATCAAGAACGCAGATCCGGACAAGGTCTCAGACAAAGCTAGAAAGAGAGGTGCTCCCCAACTTGGCAGCCTAGGTTCTGGGAATCATTTTCTTGAAGTCCAACAGGTGTCCGAGATTCATGATGAACAGGCAGCATCAAGAATGGGAATCAAAATGGGGACAATCACTATTCTAATTCATTGTGGATCCCGCGGATTTGGGCACCAGGTGTGCAGCGACTACTTGAGAATCTCTGAGCAGGCATTGGCAAAATATGACATAAATCTAACAGATCGAGAGCTTGCATGTGTTCCCAACACGTCAGAGGAGGGAGAGTCCTACAGGAAGGCAATGTTTTCAGCATTAAATTTTGCGTGGAGTAACAGACAGATGATTGCTCACTGGACACGCAAGTCCTTTGAACGCGTCTTTAATCAGAATGAATCAGATCTTGGCATGGATCTAGTATATGATGTAGCACACAATATTGCCAAAGTTGAAAA
Organism: uncultured Nitrosopumilaceae archaeon; assembly: GCA_964538885.1. Lineage (GTDB taxonomy): Archaea > Thermoproteota > Nitrososphaeria > Nitrososphaerales > Nitrosopumilaceae > JAPOPJ01. The sequence goes on along the minus strand of CAZIHR010000092.1, from coordinate 9,021 downwards.
GCATATGGTGGATGGCAGGGAAAGGTCATTGGTAGTTCATAGAAAAGGTGCAACTCGTGCATTTCCATATGGCCGCAATGAAGTTCCCTCTAAATACAGAGATCTTGGACAACCCGTTCTAGTTCCAGGTTCAATGGGTACGGCCAGCTGGATTCTGCTGGGACAACCCAATTCAATGGATCTTAGCTTCGGCTCTACTGCACACGGTGCGGGCCGGACGATGTCAAGAACAAAAGCAAGGAAGAGCTTTACAGAGCATGGTGTGAAAAAGTCGCTTGGTGACAAGGGAATATTTGTCAAGGCATTGACTAGAGATGGGGTGGTAGAAGAGACCCCGCAAGCATACAAAGATGTAGATGCAGTAGTTAACGTATCTGACAAATTGGGCATTGCCACCAAGGTGGCCAAACTGATTCCCATAGGAGTAATTAAGGGATGAGCAAGGACTCTGAGCTGGACAGGTTGATGGCAAAACGTCTTGCGGAGATGCAAAAAAATATCTCATCTAAGCAACAGGCCACCGATGAGCAAGATTCACCAGAACCAAATCCTAACAGTCCGCGTGATGTTGTGTTGTCTAAGTTAGGGTATAGAGGTGCAGAGGTGCTAAATAACGCCGAGTTACAATTTCCACATGAGACAAAGCTTATAGTTCAAAAACTTGCAGAGTTGATTGGCACCGGAGAGATCAACGAGATTCTTGATGGTGGGAAATTACTACTTTTGTTCAGGTCTGTTGGTTTAAACGTCAAAATGAATATCAAAATCAACGTCGAGCAGGATGGAAAATTTGTATCATTGTCAGACAAGCTGGGCAAACCTGGAGATGAGAGCTCATGAGTACTGTCTTTGAGGTTGAAACAAAAAATTATTCTGATGACTTGCTTTTGATAAAAAAGGCAATGTCGCACATGGAGACGCTGACTGGTCACTACAATAGTTATATGGTTAGCGAACCATCTTCCAAGTTTGGGTGGACTTTTTTCCGGTTGTCTCTCAAACCAGAGCTGGAAAGAACAGTCAAAGAAAAATTTTCTGATATGATAAACCGATACAGGTGGTGCAGCCCTACCGAGAAATTCACAAGATTCATGAGTGATTACTTTCAATCTAAGGGTTGTCAAGCTAAGCTCAAAAAACTTGATTAGACTCTTCTTCCTCTCTTCCCACCTTTCTTTCTGGTGGTGTCGTGGGGGATTGGAGTAACATCATCAATTCTTCCAATCTTAAACCCGCCTCTTGCTAGGGCTCTTATTGCAGCTTGTGCACCTGGGCCTGGTACTCTTGAACCAACCCCTCCCACAGCTCTTACCCTTATGTGAAATTTTGTAAAGCCTTTTGTCTTGGCAGATTCTACTACTGCATTTGCAGCTTTCATTGCAGCAAACGGAGATGATTCATACCTATCTGCATTGACATGGATGCCGCCGGAACTTATTGCAACCGTCTCAGCACCAGTAAGATCTGTCAAGTGAATTATGGTGTTGTTGTAGCTGCTAAAGATGTGGGCAATTCCTTCTTTCTCCTGAATGTCCTTTTTGGCATATGGTTCTTTCTCTACCTGTGCCTCTGGTTCTAACGCTTTGGTACTTTCGACACTTGTTTCTGACAACATCTATTCACGTTACAAAGGGTTTAAAAAACATTGATTTTTTGGACACGGTAAATTTTAGCACTGTATGAGAAATTGTGCTTTGTTTTCCCACAATACTGAAACTGGTATTTTTCAGAACGTCATTTGTAAAATAGTACTTTTGATTTCTATCTGGGCATTTTCATTATACTTTGTTTAGATTTTAATTTCAAATTCCATCTAAAAAATGGGATTTTTTGACTTGATTTTACCATGTTAAAATGTGGGTCAATTCAGCTTAATTTGAACGGGAGTTGACTGTGAGGCGGCTTGAACTTGGCTATTCTTTGAAATGATGCCATCCACGGTCGTACAAGCGATACAACCTGTCATCTTTTTTGACAAACACGCCACTGCCATCTGTGACCCTGCCCACTTTGATGATGGGAGTTCTTGTCAACTGTGCGTTTCTTTGTATGACTGCTATGTGTTTTTTTGGGGCAGTAAACACAAACTCATACTCTTCACCACCATGAAGAATTAGCTTCTCTGCATCAATCTTGTTTTCCCTAGCAAATTCTGTCATATCTGCGTTTGCAGGAACTGCATCTATTACAAATTTACAACCGCTCTGGCGCGCCATCTCATTTAATGTGACTGAGAGTCCGTCACTGGAGTCCATAGATGAGGTAAAATATCTATTACATTTCAGACCAAAATCCAGTCTTGGATATGGTCTTGTAAATGATCTCACGGCTTTTTTCTTGAATCTAGTTGATGCCTTTCTTTTCTTTTCAAGTATCTCAAGCCCCGCCGCTGAATATCCAAAAGGCCCTGTCGCAAAGATCAATTCATCTTGTCTGGCTCCCTTTCTTGCAACAATCTTTTTGACAGTACCGAAAATACATACATGAAAAACAACCTCCATTCCCTCATTTGTGTCACCCCCAAGAATTTTGATACCAAATTCATCTGATGCTTGTCGTACTCCATGTGCCATCTGCCTTATTGTGTGACGGGAAATTCCTCTTGGCAAGTTGAGTGAAACCATTCCATATTTTGGCCGTGCTCCCTTTGCAGCAAAATCACTTACACATGCAACTATACTCTTTCTTGCAGCATCTCTGATTAACATACCCTGAGGCATATCAGTACTTTGTACCATGGTGTCTATCTTGGCCACTATTTTCTTACCGCTGATCTCAAAGGATTCTATATCTTCTGGTGGCGTTCTTATCTCTGATGCCTTTTGGAAGATTCGAATTATTTCTAATTCATTTGGTGTGTTCATGAATTTGATTTACCACTCCTAGCATCATTTGTACATTTCTTTCACATTTATCTTGACTGTCTGCCTCACCAGATATCCTGATTACATCTTCTGTGTTTGATTTTCTTACAAGCACCCAACTGTTCTCATCTATGATGCATTTTAGTCCATCAAGCATGTCTGTATCTGAAAATTCTTTTGATAACCGTTCTGCAATTTTTTCAATTATTGAGTTGTGGTGTTTACTTGTTGGGATCTTTCTTCTGATCTGATGATATCTTTCCATGTGAGTTAGAATCTCATCAAACTTTGATCCGTCCAGCATTGCAGATATAATTCCACTTGACAGTATTCCGTCCCTACAGTAATTGAATTGGGGCAGGATAAATCCTGCACTACTTCCCTCGCCCCCTGCCTCTGCTTCCATTTTTACCATCATGTCAACCACATTTGCTTCTCCCACCTTTGATCTTTGAACTGTTCCTCCCTTTTCTGTGATAAATTTTTCAATTGCCACACTGGTATCTGTACTCAACACAAATTTTCTGCATCCTGACTCAATTGCCCATGCAATGCCCAATCCAAGCGTAACGTCGGGAGCCTGTTTTTTTCCATCTTTTACCACCACAAGTCTGTCTCCATCCAAATCAAACGCAAATCCAATATCTGCACGAGTTGATGCATCTAACAGCTCGACTAGCTCATCTGTTGTGGGATCTGGCCCTCTGTGGCATTTTTGTATTGAAGAATTGATGGTGTTTACTTTACATCCAAGTTGCTCTAAAAGGCACGGTGCAAAACCTCTAGCCGCACCACCACCAAGATCCACAACTACCGTAGGACTGTTATCTATCTTTCCTATGGTGTCCGCTACATCCGCTATGTATGTGGTGTCTATACTCTCTTCGGCGCCAATTTCTGATACTGCATATTTATCTGCGTCTAAAATTATATCCAGCTGGCTTTGATTGATGCCCCTCCCACCAACAGTGAATTTCAATCCGTTCCAATCTGTTGGGTTGTGTGATGCTGTAATCATAATTCCTGCACCGTATCTTCTTGCCTCACGAAAGATTACTGGTGTGGGAGCAACCCCCAAGTCATAAACATTTATGCCATTTTTCATCAGTGCTGCCTTTGCAGTCTCTGCAATCATGTGTCCAGACTCTCTTGTATCTCTACTCACTAGACATTTTTTTGCATCTATCAGTGTAGCAAAGTTGTCACAATAGTGTAGTATATCTTTTAATCCTAGATCTTTCCCAAACACTCCCCTGATCCCTGAAATTGTTCTCTTCATTTGATCCGATTCTGCAAGACTTTTTATTAACTCTGATGGCGTTCTCAGAATGTGCCTCGATAGCTCAGCCTGGTAGAGCAAACGCCTCGTAAGCGTTAGGTCGCGGGTTCGTATCCCGTTCGAGGCTTTTTACAGTTCATGTTTTATCAGCATGTCTATGACTAGAATGTAAATTTATCTTGTGACATTATAAAATAATCATATTTTGAGATTGTATGCAACTCAATGATCTGAATGGTCATAGCTGTCATGTGTTTCAATATCTACTTGTAGTTCTTCACCAAGACCTTCCCACCATTGTTTGCCCTTTCTGTCTACGCCCACCGTTTTTAACCTTCAATGCTCCCTTATAGATCTGTCGGTTAAACAAAACCAATTATTTCGTTACACTGTATCAACTGTTCACTTTTCTTCCTGATCCTTTCTCCTCTTTCTGTAAAAGATGATCAACAGTGCACCAGCCGCACACCCCCAGAACAGGGGGGTGAGTCCCGCGTCCTGTCCTGGAATGACGCCTACAAATGCCAATATCATCACGCCGATCAGACCCAGTCCGATCAATTCAAGATTTTTGCCCATATCTTTTCTATAGTTTTTGTGCAAATTCAAAAAGATATATGGTTTTGTACGCATTCTAGGAGTATGGACAAGTACCTCATGGTTATAGTAATATTTCTCATAGTGTCAATTCCCATTGCATTCGTGTCACCTACAACCGGTGAGATCCGTGAGCAACCCCTCATACCTCTATTTTATGGCTCTATTGCAGGAATATCAATTATTGTGATTTACAGCTCATATAGGAATCGTAAGGAGCGTCAAGCAGCCAATGCCAAGAGACGATCCAAGAAATAAGTCTTATAGCTCCAACCCGAATGATTCGGCCATATCAGCAAACTTTGCATATGACTCTAGGTACTGTTTACCCTTCTCAGTGATTACGAATGTATTTTTGCCATCAAACTCTATCTTGTTGACAAGTCCAGAGCCCGTGAGGTTATTTAGGAACTTTGACAGCCTAGAGTGGGACAGATTTGCCTTTGTCAGCAACGAGGTTGTCTTGATCCCGTGCTGACCTGACTGTTCTGTAGCCGTGAGCAGATCTGCAACTATCTGTACACTCGTCCTGTAAGAGACCATGTGTACCTAACCACACATCATAGATATAAAGTATATTCTTTAACTCAGATCAAGATAAATACGCTTGAACCTGATCTGTGTGAGATTGCCCAAGTCTCCTATTCCATGGTTTGACGATTTCATAGGTGTGGCTTATAGATATTATGATTTGAGGATGAATATAGTTCCTTTATTTGATGCAAGAAAGGTGGCCGCCGATCTATGGCATGACACCATATATTGGTGGTTGGATCCATCAATCAAGGTAAGATTTGTAGAGTTTGAAGACAAATACTGGTTTGTCATGGGCTCGGACTCACAAAAGCCAGACTCAAATCTATCTTTCTTTAAGGTGTTGTCACGGTCTGAGAACTATGAGCGATTCAAGAAGGGGCATGATGGTGAAGCGTATCTACGTCTTGGAGTGTACTCCAAAAAGTCTCTAGATGATGTAAAGAAGAATGTTTTGTGTAACTGTGGACATGCAGCAGAGGATCATGATGAAGGAGACGGTGATGTCTGTCTGTATCATGCATGTGATTGTAAAAAATTTTCTAGTTTTCAGGTTACCTTACTTAGAAGAAAAAAGACCATAACTGATATAGTGTACCTTTCAGAAGATGAAGTAAAAGACGATCCACTCGTATGGAACTGTTTGTATGTCAACAAATACTCAAACTATGTATGATCTATTCTGTGTTCAGTCTTATGTGATCTCCAGGATAATACTCATCAAGCTTTTTGGAATAACAGGTGCCGCAGATGATGCCATCTATGCCCCACTCTTTCATTGGGTTGAAGCGAAGTACAATCTGTACGTTACAAAGTTTACATTTTTGTTTGGCTTTCAAACTATATCTGCTAATTTCTGTCTGTATAAAAAACATTCTAGGCCGTACAATCAATCATCTCCCGCGTCGCATCGTATGTAGTATGACTGTATGTATCTTGTGAGAATCACAACATGTTGTATGTGGAAAAATTATGTTAAATAATACTTGTTTATAATAAATCTAGATAGTAAAGTCCGGCCAATGTAAACCTCCTGCATTTCTTACTTGGCTGGCTTACTATCTGCGCTTAAATTACAGCATATTACTTACGAGTTTTTTGATGGCAAGTATCTAATCTTCTTCCTGTCTGATTTTCTTGTTAATTCCCCTCAACATGTTATCATATCACATATGGCGCGAAAAAATTATTTTTATGTTGGCACGCTACATTTTATCGTCAACCCCAGTATCTTCCAGAAATTTTGTTACAATCACACTAGTGATCTTATTTCTTGATGCTTTATCTGATGATTTCTGAGAATCCTTCATTAGTGGACAAGTTTTTTTGGATTATCAATGAATATGATTCCGAAATGTATTTCAGTATTACTCTTCTGTTTTGAGTTATACATATTTTCTAATACGTTATCTATTTAGAGAGTTTGGCAATATCATAATAACTAGATTTGCAAATGATACGTTTGATAATTATGATTTGTGTGTCTGTGGCTGTGTCTGTTGCAGGTATTGCTATATTTTTACATGATTCTGACATACAATCGCAGGTCAACCTTCCGGCAGAAGATGTCGATGAAGATACGATCGACGCAGATGTAATTATGCCAGTCAAGGTATCTAGGCCTGGCTGTGAGGAGACCGACTCTTGCTATATTCCATCACAAATTACCGTTCGAGTTGGCCAGTCCATCACATGGCTGAATCTTGATTCTGCATTTCATAGTGTTACTTCTGGCACCTATGACAATCCAACTGATACCTTTGATAGTGGATATATGGATCCTTACCAGACATTTACACTTACTTTTGATGAAGGTGGGACGATAAATTATTTTTGTACACTACATCCTTGGATGTATGGACAGGTAATTGTGGAAGGTGTTTAGTTTAAGGTGCCAGAGGGAGTCGAACCCCCTTGTACAGGCTTTGCAGGCCCGCGCATAACCGTTCTGCCACAGCACCGTCTTGAAAAGCACAAAATCAACAATTTGTGTTTTTCCAAGTTGCCAGATGGTGTATTTTTCACGAATTTTTGACGTGTTTTTTTTTTGACACCATATCTGCTTGGATCTTCATTACAGATCTTTTGGTTACAGAAATGCAGATGTATCAGAACATATTCAGAATGAGAAGCATGTATGAGGGTATAATGAGCAACTTTGAGCACGTTAATACAATTTTGTCTAGTGGTATTTTCTGATTTTGACCCAGTTACCTCCACACTTGATATCTATAGTTATATGCATTCTAGAATTTTGTAAAGGATCTTGAAGCAAGCTTTACATCTTCTGCCATTACTGTTTTTCTTCCTGCATGGGATGCCATATCTACTGCATTTCTGGCCATACTACTTGCTAGTTCCTCCAATATGCGTCTTAGCTCGTCTGCTGATCCGTCACTGATTCTCTGGGCGCCTGCCTTTTTTAAAATTCTATACATGGGTGACAAGCCAAGCTCAGAAGATTTCATTAGTTTGGCTTTTCGCTTTCTAGATAAAAGACTGACAGTGAAAAAATATCACTAAAAAATCGATTTATACAGACTTGATTTTACTATTGGGGTATGGTCTGGGAGTATGATTCGCATATACATCTGTCTGATCCTGCATATGTAAATGACCTTCCTTACATATTGAGTACTATGAACAGTGCGAAAATAAAGGCATGTTGTGTTTCTATGGATACTGAAAACTCGAAGCAGACATTGGCACTTGCACAAAAAAGTACGCACATTATACCTTTTGTAGGCATACATCCTGAATGTGTAAAGGACAACTTGGATGTGATGGAGAGTATCATACATGATAACTACCAAACGATTTCTGGAATAGGGGAGATTGGCTTGGATCCCACATATGCCCGATCAGAAAATGATAACAAGAGGCAGGTTCACGTATTTGAATCTCTTCTTGACCTTGCTGAGAAATATCAAAAGCCGGTGTCGATTCATTCCAGAAAAAGCCTTGACAAAATTTTTGAGATAATGACTTCGTATAACACACGACATGCATTACTACACTGGTTTGATGGTAGCAAGAAGCAACTGAGAACTGCCATGAATATGGGATTTTTTGTATCTTACGGGCCAGTGTTGGTGTACGCTAATGACAAGCAGGTGCTAATTTCAAAGACTAATCAAGATCGGATACTTGTAGAGACTGATGGCCCTGTGGGTTTTTCGAGATGTTTTGAAATGAAGTCTGCTCAAATCAGTTTCATACCTAGTGTGATTTTTTGCGCAGCTAAGGTCCTTGGCAAATCCTACGAGGATATGGCATTATTGTTGGAGGAAAACTCAAAGGCTTATCTTGGTATGTAGGTATTATACAACATCTACGAACACAATCTTGTTTGGTTGTATTGTCTGATGTTGTAATATAAGTATAAAAAACCCTGTTTTGTTATTAGGACGATGGATAGGATCAAACGTCACTCATTTGAAGTGCTCGCTGAACACAAATCAAAGTTTGGCGAAGATTTCACTGACAATAAACAGATATTGGATCAAGTTTCAATTATACGTTCAAAAGAATTGAAAAATGAGATTGCAGGTTATATCACTAAATTCATAAAAAAAGAAAAAGCAGAAAACGCCAGAAAGGCCAAAGCTCAGGCCGTCGACAGTAATAACATGCTAGAACCACCAACCACTGAACCCGAATCCTCAACTAGTGAACTAGAACCACCAACCACTGAACCCGAATCCTCAACTAGTGAACTAGAACCACCTACCAATGAACACGAATCCT
>CAZIHR010000091.1:0-10955 GCA_964538885.1 uncultured Nitrosopumilaceae archaeon | reverse complement strand
TCAGAGTATTATGCTACTATAGTGCAGATGCGTTGCGCGATGTCAGAGTACTTTAGAACTGCAAGGCCAAAATTAGATGCAATGAAGTTCATCGGCAGGAAGTCACTTGACCTCAAGAACTTTTGATCGGAAGTATATGTCGATTCTTGCTCTATTTGGAACTGACTATATTGACATTGACCACGTTCAAATTTCAAATCAAGTTATAATACGTGAGCCCAAATTATCCCGTAAAGAACATGACTTGTGGTACATTTGGGTTAACTGCAAGTTGGCAAATTGCCGGTAAAGTGAAATATGGATAATTGAAAATTACTGTAAAGGTCTAAGAAGGACCTGATGAATCCACAAATAGACGACTTCAAACAGTTTTATTTTGCTGATCTAACAAGTCAAGCATGAATCTACGAGAAAAAATTCAGGATTACCCAAACTTTCCAAAAAAAGGCGTGATATTTAGGGATTATAGTCCAATCTTGGGAGATCCATCAGCCCTCTCATACATTGCAGATGAGTTTGAAAGGCATTTTCATCCAAAAGATGTAGACATTATGGCCGGAATCGAATCTAGAGGCTTTGTTCTAGCTACCCTACTTGCTGTCAGGTATAACAAGGGAATGATGATGATCAGAAAGGCAGGCAAGCTTCCAGGAAAAACAATCAAAACCACATACACTATAGAATACGGCAAAGATTCGATGGAGATCCAAAGAGATGCCGTTGTGAACGGGCAGAGGATCCTGATATGTGATGACCTGCTTGCCACCGGTGGTACCGCCAAGGCAGCAGCAAGAATAGTTGAGAAGGCAGGTGGTAAGATAGCTGGATTTGCATTCATCATCGAATTGACCGAGCTTGGCGGCATAACTGGAATAAGCAAATACAACTGTAAGTCACTGGTAAAGTATTAAGATGGACCAAAACGCAGAGATTGGAATTTTTGGTGGTACTGGCATCTACGACTCCGGTTTGCTAGATGATGCTTGTGAGATTTCGATAAAGACGCCATATGGGAATCCGTCAGATGATATCACCGTAGGAACCATCAAAGGAAGAAGGATTGCGTTTCTTCCAAGACATGGAAAAAAACACATTGTTCCTCCCCATTTGATCAACTACCGTGCAAACATTTGGGCATTCAAGGAGATCGGAGTTACTAGAATCATAGCTCCTTCAGCAGTTGGGAGCCTCAAAGAGGAGATCCAACCAGGACACATGGCATTGCCTTCACAATTTCTAGACTTTACAAGATCTCGAAAAGGTACCTTCTCTGAAGAAGGTAAGGTAATTCACATCTCAGTTGCAGACCCATTCTGTCCAGAGATTCAGGATTCTATAATCAAAGTGGCCGATATGCAAAAATTAGATATTCACCGCAACTGCACGTATGTATGTATAGAGGGTCCACGATTTTCCACTAGAGCAGAGTCAAGATTTTACAGAAATACTGGTGCAGACATTGTGGGAATGACGCTGGTTCCAGAATGCCAGCTTGCAAGAGAGGCACAAGTGTGTTATGCATCAGTATCTACAGTTACAGACTATGATGTTTGGGCACAAAAGCCAGTAACGGCAAAACAAGTCATGGAGACACTTGCAGGCAATGTCAAGATGACAAAACGCCTTCTTGTGGAATTAATAGAATACATTCCAAAGACTAGAGAATGTGCGTGTGCCAGGGCACTAGATGAGGCAGAATTCTAGTCGTCTACAAACGATTCTCTTTGTAGTCCTTCTGGCAGATGCAGATCACCTCTCAGCAGATGCGACTGGAGGGAATCTATCACCTCATCAACATCATAGTTTAGCAATGCGAGTTTTTTTTTGGTGACGTTGGATATTTTTGCACCTATGTTTTGACCACCAATTCTGCCAAATGCAATAGCAGTAAATCGAAACTGGTGCTCATCTACTGTGAACCGACCGGTAATTTTGGCCGCCATCTGGCTTCCGCGAACACTAGTTATATGTACATCTAGATCCATAATACACTATATCTCTACTGCTTTGTTGATATTGTCATCCACAAGGAAGCTCCAATGGTTGTCATCAACAACTGCAAAGTTTCTTACTTTGAGAGTAACTATTTCCTCGTTCAGACATTCATGTCTTAACTCTGAATTTTCTTTTAATTTGACCAATTTCCACTTGTGTTTACCTTTTTGCAACTTGCATACAGTTACGGCCCATTTTGCATCAGAGTCAATCTTGGGCATACCAACAAGATCCGCTAGCTCTTCAATGCCAAGCTGCTTTTCCTCGCAGAATCGTTTCTTGCAAGCACCACATCTCCAAACATCCACCGAACCCACAGTTCGCTCATCAATGTTGATGTTCACGACACCAAAGTATACAGGCTGATGCTTGCACGACTCAACATCTACTGCCAATGATGTTCAGCCATATTTAGGATTATTTAGTTCTTGCATCATCATATGATGACTCTAGAGACGCACCGATGTTGTCAACTATCTTGTTTTGTTTGAAGAGGATGCCTTCTTGTTGGCAGTAGTGTCGGTACATGCGCACTGCGGTAAAACGTGGATGCATTGCTTCAAACTCATCTCCAGGCATATCGATGAATGCACCCATCTTCATCAAGTCACGAGCTATTTTAGAGGCAGATTCATCTTCAATACCCAACTTCTCGGCAATTATACCTGCAGACATTTTACCGTGACAGTTAACCAAGAGATACACCTTTGCTTGTAATGGCGTCAATCGTATCTCTGAGATGAGGGCAGATTCTATCTTGTCAATGTCTGTCACAGATATACCAAGCTCCAGTCAGTGATTCCTTCCAACCAAAAATTTTTTTGAGAATTTGAGAGAAAAACCCATCGCAACAAAATGAACTATACCACCAATCAATGCAGCAACAAGCAGATCATCGAGGAGTATCCACAATACAGCAAATACTAAAAGAGATGGAACTACCACCATTCCAGCAAGTGCCGAGCTACGCACAATCATCTCCTTCATATTAGATTTGCCAAGGTCACTACTTACCAACACGACCCAATGACATTATGGTAATAAAAATCAAGTAGAAAAAATGCAAGCTGTCAGATTTGCGGTAGAATGATTATACCAAACATAGTATCACTCGTAAATTTATGTACATCTCAAATTGGTTATGAGACATACTCGTGAAAATTTCAAATCAAGTTATAATACGCGAGCCCAAATTATCCCGTAAAGAACATGACTTGTAGCACATTTGGGTTGACTTCTTAACAAAGATACTTTATATTTGGCAAAAAGGAATTTTTGATGCTTGGCATCATACAAGGGAGCATATTCAAACGAACAGTCACTGAATTTTGTAATTCCAATTATGATCATGTTGGTTCTCGGAACAATCTACCTGATGACACAACGTGCAGGTTCGGAATTTGTCAATTTTATCCTGATAGGAATCGCAGCAATTACCATGGTTTACTGGGTACGAGTCATAAAAAAGATAACAAAGGATCAAAAGCCCATATACACAAACAGAGAACAGGAGACAAAAAACTGGGTCTACGACCTCATCAAAGGGGAGAGCGAGTTTGTATTTGTAGCTGAAGTACCAGGACCCGAAGACAAAATCACAGTAAGACTAATTGACGGAGTATTATACATCCGCGGACCCACAGGTTTTGCAAAGGAGGTCAACATAGAGGGATCTAGTAGCATGCAGATTCATGATTTTAAATACAGAAATGGAGTACTTACACTCCGCATAAAGTAACTACAAGCTTTTTGCAAGCTCGAGCTTTTGTGGTAGGTACTTGTCAGTGATGTTGGTCAACCCATACTTTGAGAATGCTTCCAACTCTGCCTTGCGCTTGATCTTGAGAAACACATCAAGTTCCTTCTTCCATATACCTTCTTGGTATCGAGGATCTTTCTTTAGATCATAGCAGCGTTTTATATCAGCGGCAGTCATTGGTATGGTCGGCAGTTTGAACTTTTCAATATCAGTTGCCCACACACCTACCCATTTTGCATCTGGGACTGTGAGTTCCCGTAGATGAGCCGCATTTGCAGAACCAGACTTGATCACCATGGCAATGTGCTCTCCATATACATCACCATCAGTCAATACAATTACAGGCAAACCAAGCTCAACATGTATACGCTTGAGTAGTGTTCTGGTAGAGCGCGGTGCCTGTCCACCCGTGTTAATTATAATGGATTTGAATTTTTTATCTACCTGTTCCTCAATAAATCGTGTAAACAGACCACCTTTCTCAATTGCAATCACCAACTCCGCGCTAGTATCAAGAAGTTCGGCAGTGGTAAGGCTCGGACCTATGGAATACCCATCTGGATGGTTTGACAGATTCATGGTCTTGCCCTCATAACCCGGTATCGTATATTCCACATTAAGGTCTCCAAATATAGAGCTCCGCTCCTCTGGAAATATGAAAAAGTCCTCCCTTGGCTTTGAGAGTACTGCCTCCAGATCCACGATTATATTATCTGATTCTGACTGGCCGTCAAACTCAATTGCAAATGCTTGGGATGAATAATAGACATCCCTGAGAGTAGATGATTTCTTTTCCTTGCTAAGCCGGTTTGCAAAAAATGCTAGCCACACGAGCTGTGTGAACGCGCGCAGTTGGGAGGAGTTTCTGGAACTGCGCACCGACGAGGAGTTTCCAAGAATGTATTGCCGGAGTTGTTTGTCATAAACTATATTGTTGACAGATCTGCTTGGTATAGACACCTTGGGAAACGCCCCACCATCAAGATCTCCATATACTTTAGCTCCATGACTCTTAAGCATATCTAGTATGTTTTTCTGCTTTTCCTGCGCTTTTGTGTTAGATTTTCGCTTACTTTTTTTCAGGTACAGTCTCCTCCAACATTGATTTATAGTCAGGCTCTTTCTTCTTTCCTGCCAGCTCTGTACAAAACTGTGCGATAAGTGGAATATATTTGGCGTAAAGGTTTGCCCGTTTGCGTGCCATCTCAGCTTGTCCCTTCTTTGACATGTATGCTGCAAGCTTTCGTGACAGATATTGTAGTGCCAATCTTAATTCACGCTCAATTTCGGGACGATCTGCCACATTCTCCTTGCCAGCTGTCTTGTAAGGTATTCTTGTGGAGCATATATGAGAGACGATGATAAAAGGTGGATCGCCTTTGATCTTGTATCTGGCCCAATCTATATCGTTGACTACCTTAAGCACTACATCACTTCCTTCATCGTATAATAATGGAATTCTGTTGGCGTATCTGTAGACATGTGGACCGCCTGGCTTGATGTCACCCCCATACGCTATTCCCATCTCAATTACAAATGGAAATCCAGAATAGGCAGAAGCGGGTCGTTGAATAACTGTAGTAAAGTCAGGGTTGAAGAATTTGCGGATGCCCTTCTCAAGTGGTTCCTGCCCCAAGGGGGCTAGACAACTGGGATCTGGTGACATAAAGTCCTCAAATTTCTGTAGTGAATCGCTGAGCTGCACTAGTTCCTGATTGGTCATGGTGCCCATGCGCTTTTCTGGTTTGAATCCCGCAAATTCGGCGAATTTGATTGCAGTGGTATGTCCCACGCGCTGAAAGTGTTTTGTAAGAAATGTAGTCAGGTGTTCTCCCTGTACCGTGTTTGTAAGCTGTTTGTAGTATCTACTCTCAGAATCCATCTCTACAGTCTTTGCCTGCGACTCACCAAAATCCCAATAGTATAGCTTTTTGTTTGGAACATCAATATCTTCAATATTTATCTTGTTGAGTCTATCAAAGTCCATCTTTAAAAACGACATCAGTGCAAGCACAACTCGAACTGGTCGAGACAAAGTCTTCCATTTACTTTGAGCTTTTTGCATAATAGTAGTAAAGCTCAAATTCTTTTTTGAGAGTTTCAGATCTTTGCATACCTTTTCGATCATCTTGTTATCTATTGTCGGAATATCAAACTGCGACTCGAGTATCATTCTTCTTATTCGCTCCACATCAACTCCATGTGGGTGTGGCCGTATGATTGTTGGGGGCGGAGGTATCTCGTTGACAAATTTTGTGTGACGGAATCTCTGTCCCTTGGGATCATCAAAGGTGATGGTAGCGTACGGGGTGATCAAGGATGTCTCATATACATAGTTCCGTATCTTGGTACCAGCTTTGGAATAGTCCCCCTCCAAGTAGATGCTTATGGAGAGTCCCTTTTTGGATGCGGGTTTTGCATTCTGCTTTACGATCACGGGCTTGTTTTTTTGTATATCCAAAAGCAGTTCAAACTCGTGTTGCGTCTGCCCATCCACATTACTCTTTACAACGACGGGTTTGTTGGTGGTAATCTGGCCATATAAGATTGCCATGGTAGCTCCTAGTCCGAACATGCCGCGTGCCTGCTTCAGTCCGAATTTGGAGCCATAAAGTACCGTGCCAAAGGCAAGCGGGACATGTTTTGCCTCAATGCCAGGGCCATTATCTCTTACAGTCAATATGTATGCTTGGGGATCAGACTTGTCAGGCTCTGCTACCTTGAGGGTCAGATGAATGTCTGGAGGTATTCCCTTTTGATCACATGCATCAAGTGCATTTTCCACAAACTCGCGTACAGCAGTGTATAGTGAACGAGTTGGGTTACTGAATCCTGCAAGATCTCTATTGCTGTAAAAGAACTCACTGGGTGAGATTTGGTTGAATTTTTCCTTAAGAGAGGACATCCTGATCTTCCCACAGCACCATCTTCTCTTGTTTTGCTTTTCTGTTTGCAGCCTCAAGCTTGCCATATACAGTACCATGCATGCCCCCACTAGACAAAGATGAGACTGCGCTGACTGCCAACTTTAGCTTGTCGGTGCTGCCTATAATTGAGACTGTCTTTCCGTAAACGGATATCTTTGTTCTGCTTAGATTCTCCATGTTCCTCCTAGCCTTACCACCTTCTCCAATTATCCTCCCTTTTATCCTTTCAATATTTGCAGAGGATTTTCCAGTAAATTCTCTGAGATCAATTACATGTAATGTGTTGTCCCCATCAAGTAATGTAAACGCGTTCTCTGGTGAAAAGCCACGCCCAATAGCTGTTATTATTTCAGTTGCCTTGAAAGGTTGCATCATCTCCACATTGCCGCTAGATGTGACAGTGACCTCACCTGTGTCACCATCTACATCTAATATTACATGGCATAGTCTCTCTATCTCTGATTTGACGCTGCCGGATCTTCCGATTAGTACTGCTATGCGTTCACGCGGGATGCGAAGTAGTTTCTCAAAGCTCATTTTGTAATAACCTCAAAAGTCTTTGTTGGATCCTCAATAGAAACACCCCTCTTGGAAAAAAATCTGGTAATGTTACTAATATCTCTTTTAAGAAATTCTAGGGAGTTTGGATGTCTTAGGTCAACAGCAGATCCCATATCAAATAAAATTAACCCCTTCTCCGTCTTGAATATATTAAATTCTGAGAAATCTCCGTGAACCAATCTAGCATCCCTGTAAAGTCGTTCCAGTATTGAGATTGCCTGAGAATAGTCATCTTCGTCGACCTCAGATTCTAGTAGTAAGGGAGCAGGCCGGCCACTTTCTCCCACAAATGACATTGCAAGTATATTGTTTGACTGAAAGAGAGGTTCAGGTACCAAAATTCCGCAATCACGACACTGTATAAGATTGCGGAACTCTTTTTTTGCCCACAGATGTACAAGATTCTTTGTGCCTTTCTTCAATTTGGAGAATCGCGGATCTCCGAGTATGTAAGGTCCGCGTTTTTTAAAGTTCGATGTGCTTACTAGGTAAATCTTGAGTGCCATGTCCGAGCCATCTTCACCCGAGGCCCAAAATAGTAGAGATTCTTTTCCAGCACTGACAGCTCCGTTGACACAAGATATGACATGACCAGTTAGCATCTTGTATAGTGTCATGACAGTTGGCTTGTCAAGAACCTCGTTGACTGTCTTGTTCTTTTTGAATCCATCCACAAGTGTGCCTCTCTTTGATTTTGAAATCAGTTTTCGATCAATTGTCAATTCCATCTTTTTGCTGATGTCATCTTCCAATGACTAGCTTTGATTTTTACCGCAATAAATTAGGTTCTTTTACATCTTAAAGACTAGTAGAAACGGAATACCAGAGATTGTTTTCACGCCGCTCTCCGAGCCTATACCTAATCCGATTGAAAGTGTGACTGTCTTTCGTCCGACCATATTTATTATAGAAGAGCTTTCTAGTAGGTTCTTGGCTTCCTCTTCCTCCACGAGTCTATCGCCGTAATATAACTTGTCTATATTCATGTTCAAATCATCCTGTACAATTGTCTTGCCCAATAATTCGGTATCGCAGATATTGAGCATCACATGTGATTGATAATCAGAAACCTTGACAGAGAACGACATTATGCATACTTGCCTTTCAAGGTTGATTTTGCACCACATGCCTCACAAATTAGAAAGATGATCCGCTTTTCCTTGACAATTTTTGTATCAGGGCTCTTGCAGGTGTGGCATTCTACATAATCCTTGACATATATTTGAAAGAGTCGTGTAAAGTCATCGACATCCCTTCTTCCTATAAACATGGCTTTGTCTCCTATTCGTTCGGCAGGGACTGCAAATTCCTTTGATAAATATTGAAGAACCTTATCAGGCTCACGCCTCAAAATTTTGGGAAATTCAGAAAAGTTACGTAGGAAGGTCTTCTGTCCTTCCCACATTACATCCACCACAGGTAGCTCGAATCTGCTAGAAGATGCATTTCTGTCGTCTCCTAGGTGATTTTTTATTCTCTTGAGCAGCTTTTCATACTGGGCCTTGGTCACGACATGACACGATACTATACACTATATGAGTTTTGAAAAATATGAGTTGCCGGGTTTGGTATGATTTAGGATGATTTGCCGATTCTAAAGACGTTAGTTCCGCACTCCGGGCAGGTGCCTTTCACTGCAGGGCGACCATTCTTCAGTTTGGTCTCTTGGGGATTTTTGACCGTCCTTTTTGACCTGCATTTTACACAATATGCTTCAACCATGTTAAAGACATGTCAAACACGCTTGTATTTAGGAAGAGCCTGTGAAAATAATTTAACTATAAACTAGATGTGCGTGTCGTCTATACAGGGAGGCAAATACCCATGTTTTACAATTAAATATCTAATTTAGTAAATATTATACAATATATATTAAATATATTGATTTTTTTATAATTTTTTATAGTAGAGACAAAATTTGGTCATGTCCACAGTTATAAACATCAAATCAGTAAAAACCACAAATTGGCGACAAAAAAAGGCATCATAGTAACTATAACTATACTTGCCGCTGTAACAGGTGCAAGCTTTGTCTTCTGGTTTCTTCCGCAGGACAACCCATCGACATTTGTGGTGACCAACTATGAGAACTATCTGGATAGCACCAAAAAGATCCACAAGGTGCTAGAGGAGGCAATAGAGATAGAGTTTCAAAATATGATTGATGGTAATGTCACAGCAGACGAGTATGTGGAGGCTGTAGATGCCACAACGTCGCAAGTAACTGTCCAAATTACAGAGTTTGTAAAGTCGGATCCTCCAGAAGAGTGGCAGGAAAGCTATATCAATTACATGGATGCCATGAGAAAGTTCAACTCATATTTGATTGAGACCAAGGTGGTAGCAAGCATGATTGATGAAGACGACGGATTGGAACAGAGTCTACACAGAGTTGAGACGCTTAAAAGTGAATATCTGGAGCTGATAAATCTCTCTGATGAAGCAAGGCCATAACTGGCCACAAAACCGAAGTATAATATTTTGAAAAGTTGGAAAGGATTAAAATGCAATTAATGAAATAGTATGGCAATGTCCCAAAGGTCAGACAACGTGGAAAAAGATGTCAATGCTGCCAATGCAAGCAGGCTGCTTGTAATTTGCATTGATAGGGACAATGATGTGGGCGAAAAGGCAGGAATAAACACACCCGTAATAGGAAGAGACGCATGCATAGAGACGGCTCAGAGGCTGGCGTTAGAAGATCCAGAGGATGCAGATTCAAATGCTATATTTTCTGCAATTAAGACGTATGAAGATCTCATCAGTAGAGGATACGAGGTGGAAGTGATTACAGTTGCAGGTGTCAAGGACAGAGGTGTGCAGGCAGATGAGAAGATACTGAGGGAGACAAAGACTGCCTTGCAGATATTTTCTGCCAATGGCGCGGTGATTGTTTCAGATGGAGAAGATGATGAGAGCGTCATTCCGGTGATTCAGAATGTACTACCTGTGGTTTCAGTGCAAAGAGTGGTGATGAAGGTCAGCAGGACTGTAGAGTATTCCTATGCGGTGTTTGGAAAGTACCTGAAAATGATTGCATATGACCCAAAGTATTCAAAATTCTTTCTTGGCGTTCCAGGTATACTGCTGTTGATTGGTGGTGTGGGAATAGTAACTGGACTCACAACGGAAATTTTTGCTGCATTGGTAAGTATTGTTGGCGGAGCATTTCTGATTAGAGCATTTGATATAGATAGGGCATGGACCAACTGGACAAAGCCGACACCTATGGGATTCATTAGAATTTTTACTATGATTACAGGTGTCGTACTGATACTCTCATCCATTCCCGCAGGAATCAGTGCAGTAGATCCTCAACTGCTTGAAAGGAATGTAGAGATAATATCAATGATTACGGACAAGATGATCATAGGTCAGTTTGTGGCAGGTGCGCTGCCCATATTGTGGATTGGAGCAGGTGCCATATTTGCTGGAACTCTATTAAGCAACTGGATGGGTGGAGTTCCCAGACAGATCAGTGATATCTTAAGATTGGTAGTACTTGCTTCACTATATCCTACTATTGCTCAATTTACAAATATACTAATTCATGATGAGAACTCGTTTACACTTGTACCTCCTCTGCTAGCGGGTCTTGCAGTGACGTTGATCTCGACCACGATTCTGTTCAAAAAGTACAAGAAAAAAAATCAAGAGATGGTTTCTGACTAGATGCTATATTTCGGACTAGGTTCCTGTAAAATTATAGTTCT
>CAZIHR010000090.1:0-7283 GCA_964538885.1 uncultured Nitrosopumilaceae archaeon | reverse complement strand
AATGGATGATATGTAGATTCTTGCTCTATTTGGATCTGACTATACTTACATTGACCACATTCAAATTTCAAATCAAGTTATAATACGTGAGCCAAAACCGCCTCCGTAATGACGTGGCTTGTGGCACATTTGGGTTAACTGGTCGCTATAACCCAAACCACCGCCAGCAAAGTGGGATCTGAAGCACGTTTCATTAGAGTAATTCACAAAGAGTAATAAATTATCTGGCAACCAACAATTGGGTTGAGATCCAGTGTGCTGTTTGCCGTAGGTGGTACCAGATTTAGAACAGAGCATCTATTGATCATTGGCATACTGTGCATATCATTTTCAGTATCTTTTCTCATGAGAGCCCAACCAGCTGAATATGGTTTAGAATTACACGAGTTTGATCCATACTTTAACTACCGTGCAACCGAGTTTCTCTTGAAAAACGGAATAGTCGAGTATTTTGAATGGCACGACGACATGAGCTGGCATCCAAATGGTAGGAACGTATCTGCAACTTCTCAAGTCATGTTGCATCTTACCGCGGCTGCCATCTATCTGGTTTTTGGGGCAGGTGCAAACATTCATGATTTTATCGTGGTGTTACCTGCAGTACTAGGAGCACTTACCGTAGTTGTTGTTTTTGCGTTGGTGCGAGTTATTGCGGGAACTACAGCTGGACTCCTTGCATCGATGTTTTTTGCAATGTCACTGCCAATAGTTCTGCGTGGAATGATAGGTTGGTTCAAATCAGAACCACTAGGATTGTTCTATGGCTTGCTTGCTAGCTACTTGCTTCTAAGTGGCATACAGACGAACAGTAAAAAAATTATCATGGCAAAGATGTTGGGAGGAGGAGTGCTGTTGGCACTTGGCCTTGCATCGTGGGGCGGCATACAATTTTTTGTACTGATTGCAGGGGTGTTCTTTTTGGCACTTCCATTTCTAGTAGAGTACAGGAGAATGCCTATGTGGGGCATTCCTGCTTTTACAGCTGCATGTTTGCTGACTGCAATGCTGTTTGAGAGACCAGGATCAGGCTTTGTTTTCGGGTTGGGTGGACTTTCGTTGATGGTCTCCACCATATTCTTTGTGGCATGTGGGCTGATTCATAGTAAGTGTGGACAAAAAAATGCCACTAGAAACTGCCTAGTGTTGTTGGTGGTACTAATACTATTAGGCGCATTTGTTCTTGTAGTTAATGATGAGAGCAGATTCGTACAACTGCCAAGCTTCCGTTATCTTAATGCCATAAACCCATTTTTTGCTGCAACAAATATTCTCACCGATTCCGTGTCCGAACACTCTGCTGCAAGCATTCAAGAATCATTCTTCTTTCATTCAATCTGGATGGTCTTTGCCGGACTAGGTGCATGGATAATGCTTAGCAAGAAGATCAATACAAAATCACTTCCAAAAGACATGATGGCATTTGCTCTGATTATTGGGTTGGCTGGAGTTTATGTCAGTTCTGTATTTATCAGGCTGGAGATATTTGCATCAATATCTGTAATCATTTTGGCATCAATTGGGGTGTCGGTACTTTTGAGAGAGATATTCAGTAATAATTTCTTCAAAGTCCAAGAGCATCGCCTAAAAAACAATACTCTCAAGGGTTCATCTCTTGCTGTAATTGTACTGCTGTTGCTTGTACCGTTTTGGATGCCATCTCAGGCAAATTGGATAATGCTGACATCTCCCACATATACGATACTTAATGGTGGAACCTTTTATCCTGGGGGGACAAGTGACTGGAAGGAATCTCTAGAGTGGATAAAATATAATACGCCTGAGGGTTCTGTGGTGGCTGCATGGTGGGATTATGGTTATTGGATCAGTACGCTGTCCCAGCGCGTCACCATAGCAGACAATGCCACAATTGACTCTACCCAAATTGAAAGACTGGCAGAGATGTTCCTGAGTAGTCCCGATGAGGGCTGGAAGATTTTGCAGGAGATGGATGCAGATTATGTGTTGGTGTTTGTAGCAGGTGAAAGGCTGGCCACATCAGGGGAGCCTGTCTATATTCTAGGTGGCGGAGGCGACGAGTCAAAGAAACAGTGGTTCATGAGAATAGCGGGCGAGCCGTTACCAAAATATCTGTACAGTGACGGTGAGACTCCTACGGCCTATTTTTGGAACAAGACTCTGTTGGGGCAGATGTTCCCCTTTTCCACGCTGGGATATATGCATCTACCAAGTAGCATGCAGTCTATGACTTATGTTCCAGGACTGTCAGCAGTATATGTCAAGGATGTAAAATATCCCGAAGATAACTATGATGGCCCGTTCAGATTGGTCTATGCATCATCTGGATATACCGAGGAGAAGTCAGGCCCCATGCTGGGAGTATTCGTATATGAGGTAAATCACGATTACTTGGTGGACGGCGTCTCTCAGTGACAGTACTGTTTATTTCATATCTTTTGTCTTTTGAGTAAAGAGTTTGTTGATGTGATCGATTTCATATAGCAATTCCTCATCTACTAGATCCAGATTTGGAATGACGCAGTTGTGCACCAGCCTGCCACCGGTTGATACAAAGAGGTGATTTTCTGTGTCAATCGAGTATACCTTCTGGCACTTTGTCTCATGAACGATCCCAGATGTCCTGATCATATACAAATTATCATTGAGCATGTGGTAGGGGTTAGAGTCGTGTAGCTCTACTGACTCTGCACTCAAATTTTGGGAGACAAGACTGCTGTACATATGTCTGCTTGGCTCCATCGCATGTAGCGTGCCGCATTCGGCGTGCTGCCCAACTTTGGTATGTAAAGCACCAGATAATGTCATTACACGACCCATTGACAGTAGTAGTATGTCCAGTCCTGCAGCGAGTATTGTATTTGCTGCCGCACATACAGTGTCTAGGGCCGATACAGAGGAGTCATACTCTCCAAGATATCCCGCCAGAAATTGTTCCTTGTGTTTCCTTGGTGCAAAATAGATGAACTCTGGGAGGCACTTGGAGGAGTAGGTTCTGCCACAGCCTAGCGTGTCGGAGATGAACAGTGAGAGCGATGTTGATTTGATGCGCAGATGTGGGCTGTCGCCTTTTGTTACTGTGTAGTCAAGCGCAAGTGATTTGAGTATATTGTATACGTCTGCATATCGGGCAACATCTCCGTCAAACAGAAATTCCACATATCTTCCGTCTGCACTCACTGATCCTTCGTAGATATAATGACCGAGTAGTCTACATAGCTCCGGCGTTATTGCAATGGATTTGTGCACACTACTTCCAAGTTTCAGATCTTCTGACTTGAGATTAGTGGATTCCATCATGTCTGCGTTGGGTAGGGATGCTACAAACGGGATCAGGTCATCCACCTTGATGTCCTTTGCAAATTTTTTAGACAACGTATCTGCTGCCAGCACTATATGCATGTCAGTTACCGTAATGGAGCGGTTTGACATGACAGTAAGGGTAACCATGGTGCCGGAGAATCGCCTGCTCCATTTTGATACGACCTTGTCAAAGATGGGCATTTTACTTGTAGAATCGTAGGAGAGTACGTCATTTTGTAGTCCATTTTCTACATAGTTCCTTATTGTGGTAGGTCTCATGCCCATGTCTGTCTTGATGAACAGCATCTCGCCGGCATCAAGGCAGTGGCCCCCTATCACGCCGGGGAACATCTTTGGTCTGTTGCCTAGGTGTCTATGGATTTCATCTGCAAACTCCCACATCTCGTCATAATCCACGCCGTGCTTGCTTGCAATGATCTTGCTTAGCTGCGCATAGTTGATCAACCAGCCGTAATAGCTGGTGTCTACGACAATTTTGGCTAGTTCCAGAGTGACAGGATCTGACATTCTGCATGTCTTGACACCGCATTTTTTCATCAAAAGTGTGAATATGTGTGATGCCCATTTGGCTCTTGGTGCGGCATCGTCTAACGCAAAATATTTTGTGTATATTCTGAGATCCCTCAACATGTTATGATGCGTCCCCCGCGTGGCACTATACAGTATAGGAATAGACAATTTTTTCTGAAGTTCAGAGGTGGTATATGGTGGTATAGTGCTGTGAATAGCGATCAGTTCGGGTTCAAAACGATTAAACAGTTCAATTATGTTGGATTCAAAATCTTTGGTAAACGGTATACAGACATGCAAGATCTCTGTCTTCAGGCTCTCACACTCGTCGTATTGCTTGCGATCCATCAGGCTCTCGTTGATATCATAGCCTGTTGCCGCGCATTGGTCCGAGACCAGTTGCAGAAGCGGGCCTCCAACCTCTCCCAGACCCGCAACAACATTCTTCTTCATCATCATCTCGTAGGCCACTTGGTGTTTTTAAACCAAATTCGCAACAGGGTGGCACGTAGCGGATCGGCTTTTTATGAAGCTAGCAGAGATTTTGCCAGTGCTAGGATTTTCTTGGTGTGGATGCGGCTAGACGTTAAGTTGTATTACATATACGAGTGATTCATCATGCTTTTTCTATATGTGTTTGAAAGTTCGCGGGGGATCCATATCGGAAGCATCTAGTTCCCGGAGCAAGTCAGGTAGCTGTGTGAGTTAGGCCTAGATTGGGACGGTTGGCTGTTCGTGCATGAAGCCGGCGGCAACGTGTAATATGCACTATGATGGATTAATGCCGAAAAATTTCTTTCCTACTTGTCAGGAGCAGATACACAAAGGTTTCCTGCAATATGGCGGCATATGGCTCTTATTTGATTCCCAATTCCATTTGATGTGTAGAGCCAGGTGTTGGGTCATCGACCTTGAGGACTCCGTAAATTGTAGAGTTACCAAATTCGAAGGGGTGCGTTGATGCGGTTTTGCCGTCTGGTGGCACTGCAATAGCATAGAATGTTTCTGCAGGTAGGTCATCCCTTGATACAGTTCCATCAGTTCCAGTGAACAGCAAGTTGGACTGGTTCGTTGCTGATGTGTGTGTTATAATCAATATGTTGGGCGCCGCCGTCTCACCTATATCCCTGATACCATCACCATCAGAATCATTCCATGCAGAGATATTGAGGGTGACGAGTTTCTCCGTTGGTGCTGTATTATCAATTCTCAACACGCGGTTTAGAAGATCATTGATTGTCTTGTTAAAGTCAGAAATTTGTTTTTGTATGATTGCCATAGTAGTTTTTAGAGTGTTTGTTGCCTGCTCAATTTCATCCATTTTGTTATTTACCGACTTTAGGTTATTGTCAAGGCGATCCAATCTATCTTCCATTGTCCTTTGGTGTGTACCATACTCGTTTACCAGACCCAGCGCGATTTCAAGTGGGACCATTCCCGGTGCAGGTGCTACATCATCGGGA
The DNA here is from genome assembly GCA_964538885.1 of uncultured Nitrosopumilaceae archaeon. Lineage (GTDB taxonomy): Archaea > Thermoproteota > Nitrososphaeria > Nitrososphaerales > Nitrosopumilaceae > JAPOPJ01. Next base: position 2,010 of record CAZIHR010000090.1, on the reverse strand, counting down.
TCTGGCACTTTGTCAGGCGCGTGGTCACGGTAGCAGTCTATTTTGTTTTGTAGTGGTTTCCAGCAGAGTGCCACCGAATCCCATAAATGAGTCCCGTTGTAACAATCTAATGCATCATGTATCAGCTTGTATTTGCCAAGATGCGTTGGGTTCACAAGACCAGATAATTTGATGAGCTCATTCTGTCCGACAAAGCTCTCATATTCGGGTAGTCTCTCTGGTATGTTTAATCCCATCGTGTCAAAGGGATCCTGTGTGTACTTATCTCCAGCCCCATACATGAGATGACTAGAAACAGGGTGATGTTCAAGGTTCAGAAGATGTCCAATCTCGTGCATGGTCACGGTGGTCAATGTGTTAGAGTTCCATTCAATGTATCTGCCCTTGCAGTCATAATTTCCCAAATATACTGTAATAATCCAATTTTGCAAGTCTGCCAAACCCAAATTACCTTCCCAGTGTGGCTCTTTCATGAATATGACTTCAAAATCATATTCGTCTCTAAAAACATCACTGCCAACTCTCTTAAAATTCAAGTTGTCATTAAGATCATCCCATATTTGGAATGCTCTTTCTGCCGCTCTAATGTGATGGAGTTCTGGTGACGGTCCATGACTAGGAACTGCCTCACCGGGACCTATGTAGGTGTATCCTGGACTATACGTTATCTTCCAAGTGACTTCTGATGGTATCACACGAATTGGTCCATGCTGTAACTTCTCGGGGCCGCCGTGATCATGTTCATGATCTGCTCCATCAGGTGAGTTTATCGGTGATGCATGAGCTGTCTGCTCTACCATATACATACAGGCAGCACCCAAAAACAGTACAACGATAGCTACCACCAACAATATATTCACGGCATATCTGGTAACACTAATCCTCATAAAAGTATCTTGGCACATTATAAAAACACAAAGTTGGTTTTTTGTGGTGGGTGCAAACTAAGGACGTTATGATTTTGGTCTCAATGAAAAGTTCACTGTGGTGATGTCGCCTTTTGTGACAGACACATTATTGGAATAGATGAAACTGTAGTCGGTGGCCGTAGCACTTACAGAGGGGTACTTGAACGGAACTAGATCTGTAAACTGATATGACCCACTGGCATTGGTGGTAGTAGTTTTATATGGATTATTTGTAGGTGAGTAGAATACAGGATCAGATGGGTTGGGTTTTTTACCGCCTTGAGTGAACAGGGTGACTGTGGCACCCGATATTGGCTTACCAGTCTTAGAGTCTGTTACCGTCCCTTTTATCGTGCCTGTGGTTGGCGGGGTTGGTGGTAGTGGATGACTATGCCCATTTGGTGAATAGCCCGTATGAGAATGGCTTGACCCAGAGACTGTGTGGGAGTGGCTTGAGGATGTGACTCTGTGGGAGTGACTAGAATCGGCATATGTCGAATGAGTATGATCTGATACCGTATGAGTGTGATCCGTGTCAGAATAGTCTGAATGGTCATGGTCTGCACTGGCCGTCTTTACTGCCTTGAGTTCTTTTTGCAGTTCGGCCTCCGATTTTTCAAGTGCCGTTATCTTTTTGGCCTGATCTGCTATTGTTTTGCCCTGTTCGGTTATGGTCTTGCCCTGTTCGGTGACTGTTTTTTCCAGCGCGTTCACCCTGCCCAGCAGGACATCTATGTAGCCGTCAAGAGAGTAATAATCATCAGTCGTGCTCTGCTGAAGATCCTTCAAGGTCTTTGCCTGTTTGTCAGCTGCCTTTTTGTGTTCATCCAGCGTCTTCTTGTTCTCGGCTATCGCCTTCTTGTTGACGCCTATCGCCTTTGTATTCTCGTCTAATGTCTTTTTGTGTTCCTTGAGGGATGTGTCTGTGGTCTTTGCGTTGGTTGTGACTGTGGTATCCAGTGTGGTGATGTTCTTGGTGTTGCCTGTGACTGTTGTATCTATGGTGCCTATCATCTTTGTATTTTTGTCGGCCTTTGTGGTGTTATCACCAACGGTGGTCTCTATGGTGCCTATCATCTTTGTATTTTTGTCCAGTTTGGTA
>CAZIHR010000089.1:0-6671 GCA_964538885.1 uncultured Nitrosopumilaceae archaeon | reverse complement strand
GCGGATGTCCGTGTCAAGCTTGTTGATCCGCTTGTACATCTGACTGAATACAGGTATGTCGTGCCCATGTAGCATTTTACCAACCATTCCCTGGAGCTGCCTGTACGGGACCCCCAGCGCGACCCTGATACCGGCGGCCATCATGATAAGCGTATCTGCGTACTGGTATGGGGCGCCGACCTTGCCCTCGTTTGCGCGCCTTATGTCGTCCTCCCACTTCGGATCATATTCCATGATCAGATCTGCGCCGCGTTTGACGTACTTTTCGTTGTCCGTCTTGATCACCGCGGCGCCACGTGTTCGGCTCACGAGCAATCACCTCCCAAACGAACGGGCCGCTCCGCCGCGTCATACTTAAATCCGTATTCTGCAAGTATACCTTGTGCTTGACATCTTTGTCCCATCATCTTGAACGTCGATGGGACATAGTGTCATGCATATTTGACTCTTAATGTGAAAAATATCTAACTAATGCCGAAAAAAATACTCAGTTAGGCACATCTATAGGCGCAATTAGGAAACAGAGTTTAAAATAGTGTCATGTTATAAGATAGCATACGTGACACCGATAACCAAAACCTCAAGTGGAACCGACTACCTCTACTTCCAAGCAGGCTCCAAGTCCATGTACATCACCCCGAAAAATGATCCATCAAAAACATGGGCAGAGAACATAGTCAAGGCTCTGAAGTATACTCACGAACGAATAGCCCATTATGACAAGGCGTACGACGAGCTTTTCCAATTTCCACCACGCAAAGAACATAAGCAGTATGCAAGGAAGTGACACTAGATACATGTCCAACGAGTCACCCATACTACATACGCCGTACGAGGAACCGTCCGCATACCACATGGCAGATGCAAGGGGACAGTCCACGTATGAGGTATGCATTGGACGTAGACCAAGTGAAGCATCATCAGGTATGCCGGACGAGGTTGGCAACGAGACGATACTTGACTCTGCAAGTATAGAGCCACATATGACAATTAATGGCCTCCGGGACGTCATAACCCACTGGCGGCAGAATGGCTGGAAGGGGGCGACCTCTAGGACTCGTAGACTCTTAGAGTTCTGGCACAGAAGTGACCCAGGCATCGGAATGCGCCCATTCTGGTGCCAGATGGAGGCAATTGAAACCATGATCTGGCTCTTTGAGGCGGGGCAGGTGCATGATCCGTCATTCCACAAGAAGGTTATGCAGAACCTCAGGGCAGTCAACGATACGCATAACGACGGAGTGCAAAGGACCGCGTTTAAGATGGCCACAGGGACCGGCAAGACCAACGTAATGGCCATGGCAATGCTGTGGATACTTGCAAATAACACACATCACGACGACAACGGCATAACAAACTTTCTTATCATAGCCCCCAACCTGACAGTCAGAAAGAGGCTCGAGATACTAAATCCAAAAAAAGAAACAGAACTCTGGAACGCGATAACCCCGAGGGAATTTCGCAGAATGCTCGGCAGGGCCCAAGTCACGATTGTGAACTTTCACGTCTTTCAGAGACGAATTGCGACCATGGATGGTAAGTCACTAGGCGCAAAGGAAAAGAAGATGCTCGGCAGGGCAAACGTCGAAAATTTTAGGGAGAGTGAGATAGACATGATAAACCGCGTCCTGCACGAACATGACCCGGAATCAAAAGTCATCGTAATCAATGACGAGGCCCACCACTGTTACAAGCCGCGGCAGGAGAGGCAGAGTGATACAGAATATACAGAGTACCAAAAAGCCGCCGCGCTCTGGTTCAACGCGCTGATGCTTCTAAAGAAGCAGGGACGGCTTGTGTACGTACACGACTTTTCGGCCACTCCAATGTGGCTTGTAAAACCAAAAAGTTTGGAATCCGTCGTATTCCCGTGGACCGTCTCGGACTTTCCCCTACTTGACGCGATAGAGTCAGGACTCGTAAAGATACCGCGCGTTCCGATCAAGGATAATGTCGACAGTCACCATCCAAAATACAGGAACGTGTATGAGTATAACTCCGGCAAACCACTCACATCCAATCTGACCGTACGCGTTCAAGAGCCGCTCGAGCAGCTGTACAAGCACTATCATGATGTGATAAACCCAAAATACAGCAGGGTTGGCATCATGCCGATCTTTATTGTAGTTGCGAACAACATCAAAAATGCGGCCGCCATCTACAGGTGGGTCGCAGGTAGCCACCGAGAAGATGGTAGGCGCGGAGCCCGCGGACACCTAGAATTATTCTCAAACTATGATCAAAACGGCAATCCGCTGAAGCGTCCCCCGACCCTTCTTGTGCACTCCCGCTTGTTTGAAAAGACGCCCACGTCCAGCTCTGAAAAAAAGATTGTAGATGAGCAGGCCGTGCTGTTCGGGCTAGAGGGATCGCTTGACAAAAAGCAGGAACAGATACGAGGTCTGTTTACATCCGTGGGACAAATCGGGATTGCCAGACACATACGGTGCGTGATATCAGTAGGCATGCTGACCGAGGGATGGGATGCCAAGAACGTAACCCATGTCTTCGGGTACAGGAGGTTTGGCAGCCAGCTGCTGTGCGAGCAGGTTACGGGTAGGGCCCTGAGGCGCACGTCGTTTGTTGGATCCGGCAAGCAAGGACCAGAATACGCCAACGTGTTCGGAGTCCCCTATACGTTTGCGCGCGGAGGGGATGTCCCACCGCAACCGCCTGCGCAGCCATACAAGATATTCTCAGTGACAGGTAATGAAAAGTTCCGTATATCGTTCCCAAACATCACAGGATATGAGAACCCTAGGCGGCAGCGACGCTTTACTCTTAATCCAGACAAAGTCACAACATATGAGGTCAAGCCAGAGCCCATAATTACTGTCGTGCAAGGCCCGGCAGGCAAAGGCATGAAGGTCGTACGCGAACGCAGAGTACAGACTGCCATATGGGACACGGCGTGTCGCGTCGCCGAGCTGCTAAACCGTGACTCTGATCGGGACGCGGGCAGCACATCAATGACGGGCAGGAACACATCCTTTGTGGACTCTTGCAGGATGGTCCAGCAATGGCTTGAGCATCCAAATATAACATGCAACGACAAGGCAGGAGTCATGGCGGATTCACACGTACCACAAAAGATTGCAGAGGCATGTGATCATGACAATGAGATTGGGGAGATCCGACCCGTCTTTGCAGACGAGAGCCAATCAGGAGAGCGGTTGCTCACCACGGAGGGAGTCAGGTTCAGAACCACGTTACAGTACACATACAAAAAGATAAAGAAGAGTGAAAACACTGCGCTGGATGACACGGATGTAGAGGACGTACCAGATACGTTTCTGAGAAAATCCGAGCTGAGTAGGGCCGCATGCCACTCTAGCGAGGAATCCGAAATTGCCAAGATACTCGACTCCCATCCCGATATAGAGGCGTGGGCACGAAACTTTAGGCTGGGCTTTAAAATACGCTGGTTTGACGAATCGCAAAACGCGTGGAGAGATACAGAGCCGGACTTTGTTGCGCGCGTAAAAGCGAAAAAAAACGATCGGTCCACGCACCTTGTCATCGAGTTCAAGGGAATGAAAAAGGGAGAATCCGAGGAACAAGCGAAAAGGTATTACATGGAGAACTGGTGGTGTCCTGCAGTGTCTGCATATAACGATAGCGAGTATGGTAAGTGGAAATGCATCTGGATTGAGAATATGGACTCAGCCAAGAGGCAGATAAGCGAGGCGTGCACGATATGACCATTGTCACCAAAAAAGTAAAAAGATCTGCCCCCCCCCCCGTAGCTACCACCCTACTGGATCCAAGCGTACGAAGATCCCTACCGAGTCAGACGACCAGTATATGGCAGACGAGGAGCGCGCGTCTGCCACATTCTATCCGAATATAAGATCAGATGACAGCATGCCACGCCTGTCGTGGCGGCGCAACACAAGTAAAAATGATGTCGCTCGCGAGGCCCATCCTCTGTACATACAAGAAAAAGTGGACCCATCGTGGTTCATAAACCACCTCATAGACCAGACATCCGGAGAGCAGACACGCCTCTTCTCGTTCAACGGTTATCCAGAAGATGCAAAATACAACTGGTATAAACACAGAGGAAACTGGTCCAACAGGATCATACACGGCGACACAACCAAGGTCATGGCATCATTTTTGCATAGGGAGAACATGAAGGGCGAAGTGCAGATGATATACTTTGACCCACCGTACGGGATCAACTTTGAGACTATGTTCCAAGTCAGTACCAAAAAGACTAAGGGTGGGGCGCCTTCAGACAGTACGAGTAAGAGGGCGTTCCGTGACACGTATAAAGACAACGTGCACTCATACATGGACAGCATATACCGCATTGCTACATACTCTAGGATGTTACTAAAGGATTCTGGAAGCTTCTTTTTGCAGATAGGGAGTGAGCATGTGCATCGCATGGCGATTATCCTAGACGAGGTGTTTGGATCTGAGAACCGCATAGTAACCATCCCGTTTGCAACTACCGACTCATCATCATCTAAAACACTTCCTGACGTTGTAACGTGGTTACTTTGGTATGCAAGGGACAGAGAACAACTGAAATTCCATAAACTATATGAGATAGCATCATCTCGTAAAGAACGTATTGAGCACATGTCAAATGCAATGATTGAACTATCTAACGGTGAAATACGTACGTTGACCAAGGATGAAAAGAAAAATCCCGATCTCATACCAAAAGAAGCGCGTCTGTTCCGACGTGCTCGTTTGACATCTCAACACGAGTCAACAACAGGACGTTCTAAACCGTTTGTATGGAAAGGTATTCAATATGATTGTCCAAAAGATGTGCAATGGAGGGTTTCTCATGAGGGGTTAAGCAATCTTGGAAAACAGAATAGACTTGTTGCAACAACGGATAACAGAATTTGGTTGAAAATATACGAAGATGAAGTACCCGGTAGATTGATAAACAATTTCTGGGATACTCGAATGGCCCCATCCGATAAGCATTTCATAGTAGAGACTGCTGAATCGGTGATAGAGAGATGTCTGCTCATGACCACTGATCCAGGCGACCTAGTACTAGATCCCACGTGTGGATCCGGTACTACGGCACAGGTGGCTGAAAGATGGGGTAGACGCTGGATTACAATTGACATCAACCCCATTCAAATATCTTTGTGTAGGCAGAGAATCATAACAGCCATAAATAACTGGTATCTTACAAAGGACAGTTACGAGGGCCGACTAGAAGAATCACGACTGTCGGGAACAGACCCCCCCCCCACAATCCAAGACAATCACAAACACCAATACGATCCTAGTAGTGGGTTTGTTTACGAACGTGTGCCATATGTTTCAGCTGCAACGCTTGCATATGACTGCAAGCACGATACTGTGCACCTAGTAAACCAACCCCTCAAAAAACGCGGCATAAAGAGAATCAGCTCACCATTTACAGTTGAATCCGCCTCACCACATAAGTACATCAACACACATGAATATGAGAACCAAAGCGATGATGTATTTCCCACAATACTAGAAGCGATCAGCATTGCGGGCATCATAATACCCGGCTCAAAAAACCGATGGCATCTTGAAGATGCAAATGCGTGGCCTAATGGTACAATGCTTACGCATGAGGCCAGACTTAGAGAAACAGGTGAAAAAGTCGCCATGGTACTGTTGGCAGATGACAACACCGCGGGTGTAAATCTCATAAATCATGCAGCAGAAGAGATGTCACAATATCCCAGCATAAAAAAGCTGTTTGTCCTTGCATTTGAGTTCGAAGCAGTTGCATATGACAAACAGTCAGAACAGCGAGGTAAAATTCAGATACACAAGATCAAAATAAGCAATGATTTAGCACTTAAGGAGCTCATGCACAAAAAAGATGACTCGTCATTCATAATGTTGGGGGAACCCGACATTGACGTAAAACAGCACGGTAAAAACAAGTGGATCGTACATGTAAGGGGTTATGATACGTTTAACCCAGAAACCCACAAGGTCAACGCAGGTCGCGCTGATAATATTGACTGCTGGATGCTGGATACAAACTACGACGGACAATCATTCTTTGCGAGGAGGATACACCTGCCCGACAAGGATAATGACAGGCAGATAAAAAACCTCAAAAGCAAGCTTGCCAAAAAGATCAACAGTGAGCATTGGGACGCCATGACATCCTTAAAATCACTACCATTTGACACTCCTAAAAATGGTCGTATTGCAGTCCGTATAATCACTGAATATGGGGAGATAATGACCACCATACATAATGTTCCAAAGCATTAATACTTTTTAGCTTCCAAAAATTAATCAGCTAAGAAGAATTGCGTAGAGTCCACAGTCACTATTCAATTAAACACATAATTTGTTACGTTTACTAGGCGGGACCCCGCTAGAATAAGAACGCGTGCTTTCATATAGCCAAGCCCGTAAAGTGGTGACAGGGACATCTGTTCTAAACGGGACCGACTGGATATCTATGATACTTGCGGCCAACAACACGATTTGTATGAGTTCACGTCTCAGGGTGATTTTGTGCCTACACGATGCCCAAATGTCTGAAAAATTAGGCATGGTGTGAACTCGTACCTAAAGAATTTTTTAATAATTTCAATGGGTTAATAATCATGTCGATTAAAAAAAAATTTAATCAAACGTTATCAATCAATCGATTGGGCAAGATCCAATGACTAAAACGAAAATGACGGTGATGGTTT
>CAZIHR010000088.1:0-10664 GCA_964538885.1 uncultured Nitrosopumilaceae archaeon | reverse complement strand
GATCCTCGTCTGCGACGGATGGGTGCCGTACAAAAGATACCGCATACAGCGGTGCTGGGCACACATAATCCGGGAGATGCGGCACGCCTCGGAGGCATGTAGGTGCAAAAAATGCGCCGGGGCACTCGAAACGCTCCGGCGGATATACGCCGACGCGCGCGGCGCCGCGTCGGCGCGCATGTCGGGCGCGCGGCGCCGCATGGTGCGCCGCAAGCTGCACGCGCGGGTCCGCGCGATGTTGCGCGGGTGCAAAAACCACGGCGCTGTCGGGAAATTCATGGGAAAGCTCGGCAGGGCGCTGCCCAACCTGTTCGCGTTTGTACTAGATCCGCGCGTACAGCCCACGAACAACGCGGTGGAGCGCGGCCTGTGCGAGATAGTCGTGCACAGGAAGATACGCGGCGGCATAAGGGCCAAGGGTACCATGGCATGGATGGGCAATCTGTTCTCGTGCGTTTCGACATGGAAAAACCGCGGACTCGACTACCTCCAAGAGATTGCAAGGTACGTCTAGACGGCACAAATCAGGTTAACACTTACCTTGAGATAATACTAAACGGCTTTATTTTAGCAATGTAAAGCATTCAATATGACCTTGAAAAATGTAAAGACATCCCTAGATAAAATTTCAAAATTGCTTGCAAAAGCCCAAGATGACAGGGAATTTTTGTTAAGAAATACAAGAGAGATAGTCATACTGTGCAGTAGATCAATAATTTCAGTACATGAGGGGGACATCAAATCTGCAAAGGCAAGCATAAAGCGTGCCGGAATACTGATAGAAAAATACAAGAAAAAGGCAACAGGCGATCTGCAAAGATACATGATAATACCAGAGCAAGAATATGTAGAGGCAGCATGCCTCATCTCAATACTAGATAATAGATCCATTCCATCAGATACAAAACTCAAAGTAATGCCCGAATCATACATTCTCGGCCTGCTAGACTGCATAGGGGAGCTCAAAAGAGTAATCTTAGATAAAATAAGAACCGGTGATCTTGAGGAAGCAACAAGAGTATTTGTAGTAATGGAGGAGATGTATATGCACCTGTATCCATTTACCACATATGACAAAGTGCTCAAAGAAGCTAGGAGAAAGACGGATGTGGGAAGAGCACTCGTGGATGATGCAAGAGGTGTAATCACCGAAGAGAAGAGACGGACAGATCTGATCAACGTTCTAAACAACAGTTAACCCAAATTGTCTCCATAATGACATGATTTGTGGCACATTTGGGTTAACTAAACAAGCTTAAAAAATAACATGTAGTGCGGGCGATGGGATTTGAACCCACGAACTCCTAAGAGACTAGCCCCTCAAGCTAGCGCCTTTGGCCAGGCTGGGCAACGCCCGCACAAAAAATTGCTTGCATGGTTTTTATAATCCTTGGTTGTCTCTTCGTTCGTATGCTAATTCCAATAAGATGCTTTACTTGTGGGAATTTGATTGCAGACAAGTATGAAGATTATCAAAAAGAGGCAAAGACGGACAAGAATCCAGTTGAAATTTTGGAATCATTGCATATTCACAGATATTGTTGCCGCAGAATGCTGCTATCAACTGTGGAGACAAGCCAGCAAGTAATTCCATTCTATGAGGCAATACAGAAGAGATACCAAGAAGTCCAAGCTGAGTTAGAATAGATTGGCAAAAATAACCAGAGTTGACGGACGCATCATATACAACAGCAGGGGAAACAAGACCATCGAAGTAGATATAATTTCAGATAATACATTTTTGGGAAGGGTTTGTGCACCTTCAGGTGCTAGTGTTGGCAAACACGAAGCAATAAGCTTTCCAAACAATAGACCAGAAGACAGTCTTCATATACTTGAGGAAAATTCTGCAAAGCTCATAGGTATGGAATCATCTGATCTGAAAGGCATCCACGATATCCTAAGTAATGCAGACCAGACACCCAACTATTCAAAAATTGGCGGGGCACTTGCATTTGCAGTAACAATTGCAACAATGGAATCTGCATCCAAAGCATCAGATATGCCACTATACAGAACACTTGCACCCAAAAGAAATTTCAAATTTCCCTTCCCACTTGGAAATATTCTCGGGGGTGGTGCACATGCCGGACCGGGCACGCCAGACATACAGGAGATATTAGTTTGTGCAACAGGTGCCAAGACAATCAGGGAGGCAATTGACACCAACATATCAATACATCGGCAACTTCGAAACATGTTGGAAAAAGTCGATCCCAAATTTACAAATGGAAGAGGGGACGAAGGCGGATGGGCACCAAAAGTAAACAATTCAGAAGCTCTTGAGATGGCCGCAAAAGCATGTGAAAGTTTGGGATTCACACTTGGAAAGGAGGTATCATTGGGAGTAGATTTTGCATCATCCACACAATGGGATGAGAAGAGACAACTATACACATATGACAGAGCAGGATTTGAAAATTCACCAGAAGATCAGATAGAGTTTGTATCAAGAATCATTCGCGACTACAAAATCATCTATGCAGAAGATGCAGTACACGAGGAGGCATTTGGAGACATGGCAGAGTTGACCACAAAGTTCCCCCATACGCTGATTACAGGTGATGATCTAACCGTAACAAACAAAGATATTTTGGCAAAAGCAATAGATGCAAAGTCATGTAATGCCGCAATTCTCAAAGTGAATCAAGCAGGAAGCCTGTATGATGCCCTCAAGTTTGCAGACATGGCAAATTCCAACAACATCAAATTAATTACATCACATAGATCTGGTGAAGCTACTGATTCACACATATCTCACATCAGCTTGGCTACAGGCTCAAAGATGCTCAAGGCAGGCATAGTAGGAGGAGAAAGAGTGGCAAAATTAAATGAGCTTGTACGTCTATCAGAGCATGATTTAATATGTGGAATGATGGAGATTTAAAATCATCATGAGTCAACAAGAGATGACAGACATCAAAAAGAAGATCCTGTCCACAGGAATAAGAGTCGGAACACAAGTAAAGACCAAATTTATGAAGCCATTCATAACAAGAGCCAGTCCAGAAGGACTATACATGCTAGATCTGGACATCACAATAGAGAAGATCAATGTTGCTGCAAAATTCATCAATAGAATCGGGGCCGAAAATATTATCGTCTGCTCTGGCAGGCAATACGCAAACACACCGATTGAAAAGTTTTGTGAGATGCTAGGTACAAAGAAGCTACTAGGTAGATTCATGCCAGGTACGCTTACAAACCCGTCATTACCATACTATATAGAGCCAAAGCTGATTTTAATCTCCGACCCCCAAGTTGACGAACAAGCAGTTACAGAAGCCACAAATGCAGGAATACCAGTAATAGGTGTTGCCAACACAGACAACATCACATCAAAGTTGGATTTGATAATTCCCGCAAACAATAGGGGAAGAAAAGCACTAGCTACCATCTACTGGCTCTTGGCACGACAGATTCTCATAGAGAGGGGCGAACTGAAAGAAGACGAACCCATGAAATATGAGATAGATGATTTTGAGACAAAAGCAAGTGAAGAGGAAATGGAGTAATGCGGATCAGAACACCGGCAGTGGCCGGTATGTTCTATCCCAGCGACAAAATAGAGTTAAAGAGAACCATCCAAGAGTGTTTTCTGCACAAGCTTGGAGCAGGCACAACTGACAGACCATCCCCCAGCAAAGTAGTTGGTGCAATATGCCCACATGCAGGTTACATGTATTCAGGACCCGTCGCATCCCATTCATTTCATGCCATATCTAGTTTAATGCCAAAACTGTTCATAATTATTGGGCCCAATCATTGGGGAGTAGGAAGAGAGATTGCCACCATAAAGGACTACACATGGAGAACACCATTAGGTGATATGGAGGTTGATTCAGAAGCCGTAAATGAGCTGCTTGAACTAGCAGAGATCATACATGTGGACCATACATCACACATGCAAGAGCACAGCATAGAGGTTCAGCTTCCCATGATACAATATATGTCAAAAGACTGCAAGATGGTTCCCATATCTATGAGTAGTCAAGACAGAAACTCGGCAGAGATGGTCGGTCAAGCTGTGGCAAATATCATAAAAAAGAGAGATGCCACAATAATAGGATCTTCAGACTTTACACATTACCAACCAAACAATATAGCATATAGACAAGATATGGCACTCATAGAACCCATATTGAGGATGGATATTGATTCGTTTTACAAGATTTTAGAAGAGAAGAAGATCAGCGCGTGCGGATATGGGGCAATAGCTGCTACCATATCAGCATGCAAAAAATTAGGAGCCACAAGCGGAAAACTGTTGAAATATGCCACAAGTGGAGACGTTACAGGGGATATGAATTCTGTAGTAGGATACGGGGCCATTGTGTTTACTTGAAGTCCAGCGCATCTGCACCAGGAAAGATAATCTTACTTGGTGAGCATTTTGTCATATATGGTGCAAGGGCCATCCTTTGCGCAATAGATAGACGAGTCTCAATATCTGCGGAGACTATACCACAAAGAACAATCACAATAGAATCAGAGATTGGGAAATTGTCAATCAAGCACGATATAGAACCAACAGAGCTTGATTCGCCATTGCGGCCACTATACCATCTGGCAAGAGAGATTACCAAAAAATACAACCATAAAGGGGGAATTGCAATTAAGGTAAAATCCGACATTCCGGCAGGAGTGGGATTGGGCTCATCATCTGCATGCTGTGTTGCAGGTGCCGCAGCAATCTCTGCATTGTTTGAAGAACCAGATAGACAAAGTATATTGAGACTTGCGGTGGAGGCAGAGAAGACAATTCATCAGAATACATCAGGGGCAGATTGTGCCGTATGCACGCATGGCGGAGTCATAGAATTCAAATCGGATAAATTTACAAAGATGGACATAGTACCAGATTTCAAAATTGCGATTGTAAACTCTGAAATTGAACATTCGACTGGAGATATAGTTTCACATGTAAAGCAATTTAAAAAAAATAACAAAAGGCAATTCTCAGAGATGCTCAATAAAGAGGACAAACTAGTCAATGACGCGTTACTGCTAATTAAAAAGAACGACTTGGCAGGACTTGGACGTATAATGACAGAAAATCAGTTGTTGTTAGATATGTTGGGCATCTCAAACCAGACACTCAAAATGATAATAAGAATTGCAAATGAAATATCATTTGGTGCAAAGATAACTGGTGCGGGCGGCGGAGGATGTATTATTGCATTAAACAATCACACAAAAATAGGCAAGATAATTGACCACTTCCACAAAGAAGGCATAGAGTGTTTTTCTACAGAGATAGATTTTAGAGGAGTGAATACTTTTTAATTGACTGTTAATTTCTTGACAGCATGATTCTATTAAAATTAGGTGGCTCTATAATCACAAACAAGTCAAGACCGTTGACTCCCAGAATAGATATTACGGACACACTAGTCAAAAATCTAAAAAAGATAGATGAATCCATAATATTGGTGCACGGTGGAGGATCTTTTGGTCATTACTGGTCCGTAAAATTTGACATGCACACCAAACCAAAAAAATATAGTTTGAGAGGTACCGCACTAGTAAAAAATTCAATGGTCGAATTAAATAGAATAATTTTGAACATACTACAAAAAAACAAGCTTGACCCATATTGTATGCCACCCGTATCTTTCATGGGTGGCGACAGGCCAATCACAAAAAAAATCAGAGAGGTGGGTGAGATTGCAGAGGCAGGAATGATACCTGTGACGTATGGAGATGCCATATATTATGGCCAAAAAAAGACATACATTTTATCAGGCGATAAAATCATGACGCATGTTGCAAAAATTTTGAGACCCAGATTATGCATTTTTGCATTAAATGAAGACGGCATTTACAACAATATGAAATCAAGAGAACTTGTTGAGGAATTTGTAAATAAAAAACCAGTAATGGAAAAAAACAAGATGGATGTGACAGGTGGCATGATAAGAAAGACAGAAGAGGCGATAAAGATTGCCAATATGGGAATGAATGTATTTTTTGTAAATGGGGCCAAGCCAGAGCGAGTCATAAAGGCGGTCAAAAAAGACATATTCGACGGGACCATATTCAGAGGAAAATAAAATGTCCGAATATGTAATACTGGTAGACAAAGATGACAACAAGATAGGAATAGAAGAGAAGGTACAGTGTCATCTTCCAAATGGTAAATTGCACAGGGCATTTACAGCTTTGATTTTTGATGAGGGTGGCAGACTATTACTCACCAAAAGAGCCAAAGAAAAGATGTTGTGGCCAGAGCATTGGGATGGTACAGTAGCAAGTCATCCAAGAGAGCATGAGACATATTTGTCTTCTACAGAAAGAAGAATTCCCGAAGAATTAGGAGTATCATGTATGATGGACTATTTGGTAAAGTTTGAGTATCACATATCGTATAAAGATGTGGGTTCAGAGAACGAGATTTGTGGCACGTTGATTGGGGTTGTTGATGGAGCAACAGAGTTTCAACCAATAAAAAAAGAGATAAGCCAGACACGGTGGATTTCAGCTTCAGAGTTGATTGCAGAGATAAAAGTCGATCCAAGAATATATTGTCCATGGATGCTCATCGCGCTAAAGTGTTTATACACATCAGAGAAAACAATGTTGGAAAAATATAGAGACGTATTATCTGCATGGATGAGCAACGATATCATAAAAGAGCTGATTATAGCAATACGGACGCATATGCCTGATGAAGACTGGAGGATCATCGCATGAGTAAAGAAGGACAGATTCAGGCATATGCAAATTCCATAAATAAATATCTAGATGCAAGAATCGAGGGGGACCCAAAGATACTTTATGATGCTGCAAGACATTTAATTGTAAATGGTGGGAAGAGATTACGCCCATATATGGTAATTAAGAGCTGTCAGATCTTGGGCGGAACAAAGTCCATGGCAATGGTAGCAGCAGGAGCAGTTGAGATGATCCATAATTTCACCCTAGTACATGATGATATAATGGATAATGATGAGATGCGTCACGGTGTCACCACGGTACACAAAAAATTTGGCATGCCAATAGCCATACTAGCAGGTGACGTCTTATTTTCAAAGGCATATCACAGTATAGCAAGATCCAACTTGTCTACAGAAGCAATCACACAACTTACAGGCAAGATGGCAAAGGCATGTGTAGATATATGTGAAGGTCAGCTGCTTGACATCAAGATGGCAGATGATAAAAGAATCCCCACACAGTCACAATATATAACAATGATCAGCAAAAAGACAGCCGCCCTGTTTGAGGTCTCTTGTGCAATGGGCGCAATATGTGCCACAGACAACCAGAAAGACGTATCAAGATTGGCATCATTTGGAAGGAATCTGGGAATAGCATTTCAAATTACAGATGACATTATAGGAGTAATGGGGAATCCAAAAATCACAAAAAAACCCGTGGGAAATGACTTGCGGGAGGGGAAGAAATCACTGCCCATCCTAATGGCAATCAAATGTGCAAAAGGTACAGATAGAAAAATAATCATGAATACATTTGGTAAAAAGAATGCAACAAGAGAAGAGCTCAAAAGGGCAACAGATGCAATAAAAAAACTTGGAATAGAGCAAGATGTGAGAGGCCAAGCTATAAAATATGCACGTAGCGCCGAGAAAGCACTTGACAGATATTCTGGAACTGCAAAGGACGAAATGGTATCACTGTTAAATTTGGTTGTGGATAGGAGCCTGTAGCTTGGACTCTCAGTTAAGAAGGGAGATCAGGAGATTGGCAATTCAAAATGCGTTTGAGCATGGGGGAACAACAAGAGATAAGATAGTTCTCTCAAAGTTGCTAGGTATAAAACCAGAATTTCGAGGAAAGATAAGAGAGATTTCAGCAGACATTACTGAGATAGTATCAGAAATTAATGCATGTACTGTTGAGCAGCAAGCAGAAGAGATTGAAAGAGAGTTTCCAGATATACTTGTACAAAAAAAAACAGAAGAGAGAGAGGGGCTCCCCCCACTATTCAATGCAGAGTATGGAAAGGTAGTTACACGGTTTCCACCAGAACCAAACGGGTACCCACATATAGGACATGCAAAGGCTGCAATAATTAATACAGAATACGCAAGCATGTACGGAGGAAGATGCATACTGCGAATGGATGATACCAATCCAGAAGCAGAGAGAATGGAATATCATGCGGCCATAAAGGTGGGCCTTGAATGGCTCGGAATAGAATTTGATGCCATAAAAAACACATCAGAAGACATGGAATTATTCTATGAGAAGGGACGGGAGCTTGTCAGATCTGCAAATGCATATGTGTGCACCTGTAAAAAGGACGAGATTGGCAAGAACAGGCAGGAGAAAAAGGCATGCAAGTGTAGTATGACGCCAATAGAAAAGAACGTCAACAGATGGGAAGACATGTTTTCCAAATTCAAGCCTGGTGATGCAGTACTTAGATTCCGAGGAGATATGAGGTCAAATAATTCAGTAATGCGAGATCCAGTATTATTTAGAATTATTGATGAAAAGCACTACACATTAGGCGACGCGTATAGGGTATGGCCTAGCTACGACCTAGCAGTTGCCATTGAAGACAGTAAGGATGGCATAACGCATGCCTTTCGTTCAAAAGAGTTTGAGCTAAGAGAGGAGTTGATTGACACACTATTGGACAAATTAAATATGAGAAAGCCAATACAAGGATTTTTTTCCAGACTAGAATTCAAAGGGATGCCCATCTCAAAGAGAATTCTCAAGCCACTAATTGAGCAAGGTAAGGTCACATGGTATGATGATCCTAGACTGCCCACACTTGAGGCATTAAAGAGAAGAGGAATAAGACCAGAGGCGATAAGAAAGTTCATCTTATCTTTAGGACTTACCAAGGCAAATACTCTAGCACCGTTTAATGTACTAGAGGCATTTAACAGAAAAATTGTGGATGCAGACAGCATCAGACTATTCATGGTAAATAAGCCAAAAAAGATCACAGTACTAGGACTGCCTATGTCACATGTGGAAATTCCAAATCATCCTACAGAAGATATGGGAACAAGGAGAATTAAGGTGGACGGTAACTTGCTCATATCGGGATCCGATGCGCAAGAGATCAGAAAAGGCTCAAAGGTCTGGCTGCTAGGATTGGGCAGTGTATTAATTACAGATGTGGAGAATTCACTTGTGGCCAAATTCACAAGAGATGAGAAGACAAATGATATTCAAAAGATTCAGTGGGTTGCAGTAAAGGATACACATAAGATAAAGATACAGATTCCAAAGCAGTTGTTTGTAGATGAAGAATTCAACAAAGATAGTCTTGAAGAGATGGAAGCATATACAGAGTCATACTATACAGAGCTGAAAGATGGTGATGAGATACAGTTTGTCAGATTTGGATATTGTAGAAAGGACTCTCAAAATCAGGCAATCTTCACCCACAAGTGAGTAAGAATAATGAAGATAGTAAGAGTATCAAGTAACGACAACGAGACATATGGAATAGTCAAAGGCAGTAAGATTGCAACAAGAGAAGATATCACATACAAGACGGGAATTCCCATTCCACACAGCATCAAGGATTTTATGTTTGATGGATGGTATAATGAGATAAAAGATGAGATTGGAGATATCATATATGACAAAGACATCTCAGACTATAAGATTTTGACACCAGTACCAAATCCTGGCAAGATCATATGTATGGCATACAACTATACAGATCACGCCGAAGAACAGGGATTAAAAGTTCCTGATGAACCTTCGATTGTATTGAAACCTAGAACGGCACTCAACTCCACCAATGAGAATATTGTATGTCCAGATTTTGTGACGCAGCTTGATTATGAAGTGGAGATGGCTCTACTGATCGGGAAGAATTGTAAAGATATAATTGCATCACAAGTTCCCGATGTGATATTTGGTTATATGATATTCAACGATGTATCTGCAAGAGACATACAGTTCAAGGACAAGCAATTCACTAGGGGAAAAGGATTTGACACATTTGCTCCATGTGGTCCTTGGATAACAACAGCAGATGAGATAAAAGATCCCAATAACTTGAGACTCACCACCAAAGTCAACGGCAAAATACAGCAGAGTTCATCCACAAATAAAATGTCCATAAAGATTCCCGATATTGTATCACAGTTAAGCAGAGTCATGACGCTTGAGAAAGGAGATATTATTTCCACTGGGACTCCTGCAGGCGTAATGCTAAACAGACCAGATGCGGTATTCTTGAAGGACGGAGATGAAATAGAGATGGAGATAGAGAATCTCGGAGTATTAAGAAATACGATACGAATGACAGGTAGCTAACTATACCAGCACATACACAAAGATTGTCTGAGCTTGGGAATCTTTCTGAGCTTCTCTGCAAGCTTTCTGATTATTCAATAATTTATGAGCGGCTTGTCTTCTCTGCCGGGAGCATTACGAAGACTCGATATAATTTCTCTTTTACTGCGCAACCCAATCACTGACCGTGCACAGATCCACATCTACAAAGTGTGCCAAGTACTGCAACCATTCTAGTTTTGACTATACTATTCTTTACATGTATGATTTCCCAGAGTTTTTCTATTTTTTTTTCCATACTATCCATGAATGGACGTCGATCTTGTGATCAACAAGTTTTTCTATCATATATCAAAGTGAAGATTTTCTACAGGTATCACTACATACGGCGGCCTAAAAAAATCTCCGCCCTTTAGTGGGCAGAATCACCC
>CAZIHR010000087.1:0-9387 GCA_964538885.1 uncultured Nitrosopumilaceae archaeon | reverse complement strand
ATAGATCTAAAAAGATACAAAAACAGATGGATGATAAACAAGATATCGCGAGATCTAGACAATGAGGGCCAGAACTAGGACAAATTGCATTGTATCTAGGATGCTATATTTTTACTATTTTATTGATGTACAACGAATGGATGATATGTCGATTCTTGCTCTATTTGGATCTGACTATACTTACATTGACCACGTTCAAATTTCAAATCAAGTTATAATACGTGAGCCCAAACTACTCGCGTAAAGACGTGGCTTGTGGCACATTTGGGTTAACTGGATGTATGAAATACATGCAGATCAATACTCTGATTACACATGTGGCATTTCCGAAATTCTTTAGTTTGTAGATGTGACATATTTCATTCAGTTATGCTCTGATTTTCATATGAGATTGTACATGTCAGCTGTATCAATTTTTGCAAATTATTTTTTACTGTAGGGATTCTACATTCTTGTGATATATCAGATATTACGGCATGTGAAACTGGCAAAAAATGAAAAAAGGATGTGTCTAATACCTTGGAATGATACCGAGCTTTGTTCTTGCCGATACTGCAATTATTGCTATTATAGATACGGCCAAGATCATCACTGCTATAGTACCAAATTCGGGGATCACCCATTTGCCTATTATCTCGATCTCTTCTGCACCTGCAGAGAACTCTATTGTAAGAGTCCTGTGAGTATCTGTCTTGTTCTCATCAAAGTCAACTTCTTCTCTGTCTACCAATACAAAGTAATCATCATCCGTGCCGTCCATTTCATTTGTTGCCTCTAGGATTGTTCTTGGTATTGAAATTTCCAGAGAGCCGTCATCTGTGGCATTGATCTTGATGAGCAATGATTTTGATTCTAGTTGAGGTTCTATGCTGATTACTTCTCCACCTGTAATTGAGTAAGTTATCGGTTCGAGTTCAGGGTCTATTGTTACAGATGTCATTCCGGTCATCCGATCGTCACCCTGATCTGTTGAACCACCAAACATGAATGTGGTTTGAGCCGTACGAGTTGGGCCACCATATAATACGTTGATAGTATAGGTTCCCTCCGCTTTCATTAGCGGGCCACCTGCAATCAACTCTGTGCTGAATTTCCTGTCTGCGTCAATGTCGGGTTGTGCGATATATACAACATTTCCGTTTGGAGCCATAACTCTGATTGATGCTGGTTGTCCTGAAAGAAGCTGACTTACCTCTCCTGTAATTACGATTGTCTCACCTTCCGAGTAAGACTCTTTGTCTGTTGTGACCATTATCTGGTCTGAACTTTGCCCCAATGCAGGCATTATACTCATGCCTGCAACAAGAATCACAGACAGTGTAAGAGCCATCAGATTAGCTTTCATCAACTTTACGCCCAAGCAACCACTATTTAAAGTTGTGAAAAATTTTATTGACTAGAAAGAAAAATCAGATTAGATATATATTAACCACGAAGAGCATTTTTGACAGTTTGTGCATATTATTTACTGTCACATTTAATGTTCTTTGGGGTGATTTTTAAATGGCGATCAAGAAAAATCAAGTACTTGTACCCGATCACGTTTTTGTCCCAAAACATGAGATAGTCTCAAAAAAGGAGGCCGAGCAGATTTTGAAAAAATTCAATTGTAAACCTACCGAACTTCCATTAATTTTTGTAAATGATCCGGCCATCTTAGGACTTGGTGTAAAACCCGGTGATATGATAAAAATCACAAGAAAAAGCCCCACAGCTGGAGAGAGCTTCTATTATCGTTATGCGGTGGAAGTATAATGGCTGATCCCTCCACTAAACGTTGGCCTGTAATCCAAGACATTCTCAAGCGAGAGGGTATAGCTAGACAACACTTGAACTCCTTTGACGAGTTTCTGGAAACTGGACTACAGAGCATTATCAACGAGGCCGGTCAAATTGAAATTGAGAATGCCGAGTATCCATATAAGATACAACTTGGCAGAGTCAAGCTACAGCAACCACGTATGATGGAACTTGATGGCTCGATCACCCACATAACTCCTGCAGAGGCAAGGCTGCGGAACGTCTCTTATTCTGCACCGGTAATGATGGAGGCAAACGTTGTTGAGGACGGCAAAATTTTAGAATCTAGATTTATTCATATAGGTGATGTACCTGTGATGGCCAAATCAAACGCATGTATATTGCATAATTTCACTCCACAAAAATTAGTTGAACATGGTGAGGATCCAAATGATCCTGGTGGATACTTTATCATCAATGGTTCTGAAAGAGTAGTCGTGGGATTGGAGGATCTCTCATACAACAAAATCATCGTTGATAGGGAGACCGTGGGAGGTAACGTGGTGTTCAAGGCCAAGGTGTACTCTTCCATTGTGGGTTATCGTGCAAAGCTGGAACTTGTAATGAAGAATGATGGACTGATTGTAGCTAGAATACCTGGTTCTCCTGTAGATATTCCGGTAATCACACTCATGAGGTCACTTGGCCTAGAATCTGACAAGGAGATTGCATCTATAGTGTCTCTCGTTGATCATGTGCAGAACGAACTTGAAGGCTCTTTTGAGAAAGCAGTGGATGTCACTACATCCAAAGATGCTATAGTGTACATTAGCAAGAGAATTGCACCGGGCATGCTTGAAGAGTTTCAAATCAAACGTGCAGAGACACTCCTTGATTGGGGTTTGTTACCTCATTTAGGAAAGCATCCTGAGCACAGAAAGGAAAAGGCACAATTTTTGGGAGAGGCCACCTGCAAATTGTTGGAGCTCAAGCTTGGATGGATTGCACCTGACGACAAGGATCATTATGGTAACAAAATCATAAAGTTTGCAGGACAAATGCTGGCAGATCTCTTCAGGACGGCGTTCCGTAATCTTGTTAGAGATATGAAATATCAACTTGAGCGTTCCGGCCAAAAACGTGGAATTAATGCAGTAGCAGCTGCAATACGACCGGGAATAATCACTGACAAGCTAAACAATGCAATCGCCACTGGGAATTGGGGACGAGGACGTGTGGGTGTCACACAGCTGCTTGATAGGACCAACTATCTTTCCACAATTAGTCATTTAAGAAGAATTCAGTCACCATTGAGCAGGACCCAGCCAAACTTTGAGGCACGAGACTTGCACGCTACCCACTTTGGACGCATATGCCCCAGTGAAACACCAGAGGGTTCCAATTGTGGCCTTGTCAAGAATTTGGCACTGTCAGGTATCATATCTGTTAATGTAGCATCTGAAGAGATAATCGAAAAACTATATGATGTGGGGACGATCCATTTTTTTGATGCAAAGAATGACTTGAAAAAAGATGGAACTAGGATCTTTGTTGACGGAAAGCTGATTGGATATTACAAGGACGGCGAGCAGCTTGCAAGTCTCCTACGAGATCTCAGGCGAAACTCCAAGATTCATCCACATGTGGGCATATCTTTTCACAAGTCAGATATTGAAGGTTCTACAAAGAGGCTTTACGTCAATTGTAATGCAGGTAGAGTTTTGAGACCCCTCATCATCATCAAAGACAACAAGTCGCTACTTGTGCCGGATCTATTGAAAAAGATTTCAACCAAGCTGCTTTCTTGGAATGACTTGTTACGGATGGGAATCATAGAACTGATTGATGCCAACGAGGAAGAAAACTGTTACATCTCACTTGATGAGGCAAACTTGGACAAGCATACTCATCTTGAAGTATTCTCACCTGCAATTCTTGGTGCTGGTGCATCAATCATTCCGTATCCTGAGCATAATCAGTCCCCCAGAAATACGTACGAGTCTGCCATGGCAAAGCAGAGCTTGGGATTCTCTACTCCTATGATGAATACCAGCACGTATGTGAGGCAACACTTTATGTTGTATCCTCAAACTCCCGTGGTCAATACCAAGGCAATGAAGTTGTTGGGACTAGAAGATAGACCTGCAGGACAAAATTGTATAGTGGCGGTGTTACCATTTGATGGTTACAATATTGAGGATGCCATCGTACTAAGCAAATCGTCAGTTGACCGCGGTTTGGGTCGAACATTTTTCTTCAGGATTTATGATGCTGAGGCAAAGCAGTATCCGGGAGGCATGCGAGACAGCTTTGAGATTCCTAATGCCGAGGACAACATAAGAGGGTTCAAGGGTGAAAAGGCATACAGGCTACTTGAGGAGGACGGAGTTGTTGCATCAGAGTCGCAAGTACATGGTGGAGATATTCTGATTGGCAAGACCAGTCCACCACGATTCATGGAAGAGTATAGGGAGTTTGAATCCGCCGGCCCATACAGAAGAGATACCTCAGTTAGTGTGAGACCGTCTGAAACTGGAGTGGTGGATACAGTGGTTATGACCCAGTCCAATGAGGGCGGTAAGATGTACAAGATCAGAGTGCGTGACATGAGGATTCCAGAGATAGGTGACAAGTTTGCTTCAAGGCATGGTCAAAAGGGAGTACTTGGAATACTGGCCAAAGCAGAAGATCTGCCATATACTGCAGAAGGAGTTCAACCAGACGTACTGATCAACCCACACGCGTTCCCGTCTAGAATGACAGTGGGAATGATGATGGAATCAATCTGCGGAAAAGCAGCTTCAATCAGGGGAAGTCAGTTTGATGGTTCTGCATTTGTCGGCGAAAAAATGGATGAAGTCAAGGCTGTCATGGATGCTGCAGGATTCCAGTACTCTGGCAAGGAAAAGATGTATGATGGGAGAACTGGAAAAGCATTCCCGGTGGAGGTCTTTATTGGTGTGGTGTACTATCAAAAATTACATCATATGGTTGCCGACAAGATCCATGCGCGTGCACGCGGTCAAGTTCAAATGTTGACCAAGCAGCCTACGGAAGGTCGTGCAAGGGGTGGTGGCCTGCGATTCGGCGAAATGGAACGCGACTGCCTCATTGCATACGGGGCATCAATGATCTTAAAAGACAGACTACTTGACGAGTCAGACAAGTCAGACATTTACGTCTGTGAGAGATGCGGTCTTGTGGCATATCATGATGTGAAACAGAGAAAGTATGTCTGTCGTGTATGTGGTGACAAGGCCAAGGTATCTTCGGTTTCAGTTGCATATGCCTTCAAGTTGTTATTACAAGAGATGCAGAGTCTCAATGTCGCTCCGAGACTGCTGATAAGGGAGAGGGTATAATGTCAGTCCAAGCTATAAAGTCAATTGACGGCATTAGGTTTTCTATCTGGTCTCCAACTGAGGTACGAAAGTATTCAGTGGCCGAGATCACTGCACCTGAAACTTATGATGAGGATGGCATGCCTGTTCAGGGAGGTCTTATGGATGGCCGGCTTGGTACTCTGGAGCCTGGACAAAAATGCCTTACATGTGGGAATACTGCTGCTCGGTGCCCGGGACATTTTGGACACATTGAGCTTGCAGAACCCGTCTTACATATTGCATTTATAGACAACATCTACAAACTGCTCCAGTCCACATGCCGTTCATGTGCACGACTCAAGGTACCTCAAGAGGATCTTGATGAGTTCAAAAAAATCAAAGATAAACATGCAGCATATACGATAATTTCACAAAAACGAATCCCCGAACAGATCATCGAAAAAGCCAAAAAGGCAAAAGAATGCCCACACTGCGGCAAGACACAGTACGAGCTTATCTTCACAAAGCCGACCATCTTTGTTGAAAAGACGGAGCTTGGTGAGCACCGGCTTCTTCCAATCACTATTAGGGAGAGATTTTCGCAGATTATTGATGATGATCTCACACTACTTGCATATGATCCGGTAACTGCACGACCAGAATGGTTTGTACTTCAGGCACTGCCTGTGGCACCAGTTACCGTCAGGCCTTCAATAATACTGGAAACGGGAATTCGCTCTGAAGATGATCTTACGCACAAGATGGTTGATATCATCAGAGTCAACCAACGACTTAAAGAAAGCAAGGAAGCTGGTACACCTCCACTGATAGTTCAGGATTTAGTAGATCTGCTGCAATATCACACCACAACTTATTTTGACAATGAGGTTTCTGGTATTCCGCAAGCACATCACCGCTCGGGTCGCCCTCTGAAGACGTTGACACAGAGACTCAAGGGTAAGGAGGGTCGGTTCAGGGGCTCCCTATCAGGTAAGAGGGTTGACTTTTCTAGTAGGACAGTAATTTCACCTGATCCCAACTTGGATTTATCTGAAGTTGGCGTTCCTGAATCGGTAGCTATGAAATTAACTATTCCAGAGATTGTCACGGCGTGGAATATTGAGAGGATGAAAAAGCTTGTAATTAACGGACCAAACACGTTTCCAGGAGTCAACTATATCATGCGTCCTGATAAGGTCAAAATTAGGCTCGACTTTGTGGAGGATCGCTCAACAATTGCAGACACCCTTGAGATAGGATATCTTGTAGAACGCCATTTGTCTGACGGTGACATTGTTATGTTCAATAGACAGCCGTCGCTTCACCAGATGTCGATTATGGCTCACTATGTTAAGGTGTTACCTGGAAAGACCTTCCGACTACATCCGTCAGTTTGTCCTCCATACAATGCCGATTTTGATGGTGACGAGATGAACCTTCATGTGCCCCAGAGTGAGGAAGCTAGGGCAGAGGCAATATTGCTGATGCGAGTGCAAGATCAGCTGATCTCACCTCGATATGGGGGACCGATAATTGGGGCATTGAGGGACTTTGTGACTGGTGCCTACCTGCTGACCAAGGATGACACTGTACTTTCAGTTCAGGAATTCTCGAATCTTGCCATGCTGGGAGGATACAACGGCAAACTGCCAAAGCCTGCTTTAAACACCAAGAATGGCCCTGCATATACTGGAAAGCAGCTGTTCTCGCTATTCCTTCCAAGCGACTTTAACTATGTCATAACGTCCAAGTGGTCAAAAGGAACAAAGGGTACACCAAAGGATGTTGTCATCAAAAATGGTGAGCTGATAAGTGGTGTAATAGACAAGTCATCCATTGGTGCTGAAGAGCCAGAGAGTGTACTACATAGGATTGCCAAAGATTACGGAAATGACATAGGTAAGAAGTTCCTCAACTCTATACTAATTATGGTCAAACAGTTCATCACCCACTATGGATTCAGCTATGGTTACGGGGATTTGGAGATACCAGAAAAAAACAAGCAGCAGATTCTCGATGACATATCACACACATATGGCACCATAGCTGATCTTACATCAGAGTACAAGAAAGGCACCTTGAAACTCTCAAGACGAATGAGACCTGAGGATGCTCTGGAGGCCTCTATAGTAAATGAGCTTGGTAAGGCAAGGGACAAAGCAGGCTCCACCGCGGATCAATCTCTTGCTCAATCAAATGCAGGCAGAATAATGGCTACCACTGGTGCTAGGGGTTCTGCATTGAATATAGGCCAGATGGCCGGTGCACTGGGACAGCAGTCTCGTCGTGGGAACAGACTTCATGATGGATACAACAACAGGGCATTGCCACACTATACAGAACACGACAACGATCCTGATGCACACGGATTTGTAAAGTCTAATTATAGGGATGGACTGTCCACATTGGAGTTTTTCTTTCATGCCATGGGGGGAAGAGAAGGATTGGTGGATACTGCTGTCAGGACACAACAGAGTGGCTACATGCAGCGGAGACTCATCAATGCATTGGAGCACATTCGGCTAGAGTATGATGGAACAGTACGTGATCCACATGGACACATAATTCAATTCCTGTACGGTGAGGATGGAATTGATGTGGCAAAAAGCGATCACGGAGAGGCATTCAATGTAAATAGATTGATTGAATCACAGACTATTGTGGATTCTGGGAAAAAGGCCACAAAAGATGAAATTCTTGCACTTACTCACAAATACACCAAGACGTTCAATCCGCGACTGACACAGATTGTAACTGACAGCTTGCTTGACTCCAAATTGAGCATCAATGGGGTGGAGACTGTATGCCGTAAAGGTCTTTTGTTATACAATCGGGCAAAGGTGGAGCCAGGACAAGCGGTTGGAATAATTACTGCACAGTCAATAGGTGAACCGGGCACGCAGATGACACTGAGAACTTTTCACTTTGCGGGAATCAAGGAACGAAACGTAACATTGGGACTTCCAAGACTCATTGAGCTGGTTGACGCAAGAAAGAAACCGGTAACACCCACCATGGACATTTATCTTGATGATGAGACAAAGGGATCCCGTGAGAAGGCAATTCGTGTAGCGCGAAATATATTGCAAACCAAAGTGAGTGCACTGATTTCGGATACTGATACTGACTATTCCACGGAGATCCGACTTGTATTGAGTCCCACTAGGCTTGAGGATAGGGGTTGCACTATAGGAGAGGTGGAGACTGCTCTCCAATCGAACAAAAAGTTCAAGATAGAGACTACGGGGGAATTACTTACACTCAAACTCGTTGAAGAGGCAGATGCCCCCTCAGTTATTGCAATACGAAATAAAGTTCTCAACACCACGGTCAAAGGTGTACCTGATATAGAGCGTGTTACACTAGTTCAAAAGGATGATGAATGGGTAATCCAGACAGCGGGCTCTAACATCGCCAAGGCCCTTGAAGTGCATGGAATCAACAGAAAAAATATTCAGACAAATAATGTGTTTGAGATTGCCTCCACTTTGGGCATTGAGGCAGCAAGGAACGCATTAATCAATGAGCTAAATAACACACTAGAAGATCAGGGCCTTGAGGTAGATAATAGGTATATTATGCTGGTGTCTGACTTGATGTGTTCGCGTGGATACATGCAACAGATAGGTAGGCATGGGGTTGCAGGTACCAAGGACAGCGTACTTGCAAGAGCAGCTTTTGAGATTACAGTTCCCACAATAGCACATGCAGCATTGGGCGGTGAGGTGGAACGCCTAAAAGGCATCACTGAAAACGTCATAGTTGGAAGCAACATACCTATAGGTAGTGGGACAGTTGATCTATACATGCAGGTTTCTAAAAGAAAATGATATGTTTTTCAGCTTGAGATGAATGGTTATGGTAGATGAGATCACCGCACTGATGACAGACAACCAAGGCAAGGTAATACTGCTTCGTTTGCGCAACAGCACCACCATTAGAGGAATCCTCCAGGACTTTGATGTACATATGAATCTGACACTGGAGGCGACCGAAGATATATCTTCCCAAACGCCTGTAGCACTAGGCAAGATTTTGTTACGTGGAGACAACATATTGTTAATCTCTCTACCTGGTGATGAATAAGATATGTGATGTGCTTGGCTACTGGTGAAAAGTACCACTTGGTGCCGCGGTTTTCCTTATGTCTAGTTGGTGTATGAATATATCTTAGCTTGACAAATTTGTGCAATCCCAAAAGTAGTTCGCATTGAGATTATGCATGTATGTCTTCCTCCATCCCCTCGTCTGTTATATCTTGTGGTGGCTGTTTACGCACATATGCCTGTGCAGGGGTCTCCATCTCATCTTTGAGAGACATATG